>NZ_CAMVDO010000008.1 GCF_947166265.1 uncultured Fibrobacter sp.
GTTCTTCGGCAGATGCATCGAAGGACTTTTCAATTACCATGTCACCACCACAAGCAGCGAGCATGACTACAAGGCCCAAGAAGGCAAACCATTTTGTAAAAGTCATAACCACTCCTCCTTCTAAAGCAAGGGCATTATCTATTAATATATATTATTTAATAAGAAAAAGCATTTTTCACAACTCATAAAAAATCCCGCAGATTTCTCCGCGGGACTTTTACTTTTTAAAAAGCGCGTCGATTACAGGTCCACCACTTCAGTCCAGCCGAACGGGTCGGGTGCTTCGCCGAACTGGATAGCGGTGTACTTCGTGAAGAGTTCCGTGCAAACCGGGCCCGGATTCTTGCCGTCACCGTAGGTGAATTCCCTGCCGGCAACCGGATCCACGATCTTCTTGATCGGGGTGATCACAGCGGCGGTACCGCATTCGGCGGTTTCGGAGAATTCAGCGAGTTCTTCGAACGGAACCTGGCGGCGTTCCACAGTGTAGCCGAGGTATTCAGCAAGCTGCTGCAAGCTCTTGTTGGTGATAGACGGCAGAATGGATTCGGACTTCGGGGTCACGTAGGTCTTGCCCTTGATGCCGAAGAAGTTTGCCGGACCACATTCGTCGATGTACTTCTTTTCCTTTGCGTCCAGGTAAATCGTGCTGGAGTAACCGAGCTTCTTAGCTTCTGCAAGGGACTGGAGGCTAGCGGCGTAGTTACCGCCGACCTTCACCGTACCCGTGCCCTGCGGAGCGGCGCGGTCGTAGTTGCGGCTAATCATCATGTCCACCGGCTTGAACCCGTCCTTGAAGTACGGACCCACCGGAGTCACGAACATCATGAGCAGGTATTCGTCAGCGGGCTTCACACCGACTTCCGGGCTCATACCGATGAGGAGCGGACGGATGTAGAGCGTTGCACCGTAGCCATACGGTGGAACAAAGCGCTTGTTGGCCTTCACCACGGTGTGGACCATTTCGCGGAACAGTTCAACAGGCGGCACAGCCATGAGTACGCGGTTAGCAGTGTTCTGCATGCGCTTGGCGTTTTCGTCGACGCGGAAAATACGGACCTTGCCGTCCTTGCCCGTGTAAGCCTTGAGGCCTTCAAAACCTTCCTGGCCGTAATGCAAGCAAGTAGCGGCCATGTGGATGCTGATGTCCTTGGAAGAAGACAGCTCGATCTTGCCCCACTGACCATTGCGGTAGTAGCAGCGAACGTTGTAATCGGTGTCATAATAACCGAAGGGGAGCGTCTTCCAATCGACAGTATTCAAATCAACTTGCATAGTATTAACCTTTTTTGCAATGGTGCATTTTTAAAGGTATCATTCGGTACCGCACAGAAAAATACAATTATAAACGTCGTTTTGGCTTGTTCCGCATTAAAAATTATCGAAAAAAAGTACCCCGCGAAAAAAACGGGAGCAATATTCCCTACGGGAGCATAACTCCCATTTTTCTAGCGCCCCTATAAGGCCCTTTCAAAAGAGAATTGCCCTTTTTTATCGAAAAAAGCCATTTTGCGCAATATTGGCATAAGATTTGCTTTTACTGGGGCAAACATCTTTAACTAACGAGGTACAAAATGAAAAACAAACTCATTCCTGCATTGGCTCTGTCCGTCATGGGATTTTTCGCCACCACCACCTTCGCCCAGGAAGAATCCGTTCCTGTAGCAGATGAATCCGTCGCAGAGGAAGTCGTTACAGACGAAACCACAAGCGATTCCAAGGACGTTTCTAAAAAGGCGGACAAGGAAGACCCCAGGGCAGACCGTGGCAAGGAGCGCCATGAACGCAAGGCCGCCAAGAAAGCCGAAATAGCAAACCACAAGGCCGAAAAGAAGGCTCTGAAAGAAGAACGTAACGCCGAACGTGCCGAAAAGAAGGAAGCCAAGAAGGCTGAAAAGGAAAACCGGAAGGCTGAAATGAAGGCCCTGAAGGAAGAACGCGAAGCTGCCCGTGCCGAACAGAAAGAAGCCAAGAAGGCAGAAAAGGAAAGTCGAAAGGCAGAAAAGAAGGCACTAAAGGAAGAACGCGACGCCGAACGCGCAGAACAGAAAGAAGCCAAGAAGGCAGAAAAGGAAAGCCAGAAGGCCGAATCGAAAGAAGAACGCAAGGCCGAAAAGAATGCGCAAAAAGAAGAGCGCAAGGCAAGCAAGAGCCGCAACCACTAATCAGCCAAAAATTAGGTACAGAAAGGGCGCGAGACATCGCGCCCTTTACGTATCCTAAATATCCCACTTGACGCCCGTTTTCAACTGCGAATAGAAACTGCTTTGTGGATATCCGGTTTCGTAATCCGCCGGAAGCACATAATAGCGATAGAACTGTTCCGCCCCGATAAACAAGCCAAAAGCCCCCGGTTTCCACGAAACCGTAAGCCCCCAGGAACCGCTGAACTTTTCAACCGTCTCATACTCCGCATCAGGACCATCCACGACAAATCCGTAAAACAGATTCATCTTCGCGTCAACGGAAATATCCGTCCTGAACCTGTACGAGAACGAAGGCTTGAACGACGGGCCAAACCATTTGAGCCAATAGGGCGTACTGATAGAATCGGCCTCGAATCGCGCCCCCAGATAGACGGAACTTTTCCACCCGTACTTCACGAACCTATGCCAAGAAGCGTAGGCCGTAACGAACAAGGGACCGTCAAAGCTGTCATAGCCCATAAACGCGGCGCCCACCTTCTGCGAGCCGATTCGAACAAAGTATTTTTCAAGCCAAGCGTAAAAATCGGGAACCCAGCCCTCGTCTTCCGAGACATTCAAGTTCGCGCCGACATCCAGCACCAGGGAATTCCCCAAAAGGCTATACCCCACGCCAAACGATCCTTCCCAGGCGCTCGTATCCAGGCTCGGCATATCCTCCTTGTCCACAAACCAGTCCCCCGACGCATTGACTTCAAAGGAGTGGCTCCAGACCATCGATTCATATTCCAGAGAAGCGCTTATCGAAGACGACAGTTCGCTCCCCGTTTCGGCCTCGGAAACATCGCTCCTCTTGTAGCGCAGCCCAATATAGCTAACGTTCCCGAAGGTATGAAATTTCCAAGGGCTTTCCGCCGAAGCCAGAGAATCGTCAGCGGTTTCACCCAAGGCACCATGGTATTCATCTACAATTTCCTGGATTTCTGCGGTATAGGGGCCAGGCTCTGCCACGGCGGATTCGAACAGTTCCAGCGCACGTGCAATATCACCCGCCTCTTCGGCCTTTAGCGCACGGTAATAAAGATCCTCCTGGGACTCCGCCATCGCAAGAGAAAATAAAAGCAGAAAAAAGATTGCCAGATACCGCGCCATCACCCCTAAATATATTAAAAGATTTATTCTACCGGTATCTCCACCGTGACCAATTTCACAATTTGTTATTTTATACCCCGATGAATTCCCTGTTGCAAAAATCGATTGACGGAAACCGCCTGACTCCATCAGAAGCCCTCGACTTATTGAAAAACGCCCCGTGGACAGAAGTCGCCCAGGCGGCCAACACCGTACGGCACCGGATCAACCCCGGCAACAAGGTGGGCTACACGGCGTTTCGCATCGTGAACTATACGAACGTCTGCGAAATCACGTGCAGCTTTTGCAGTTTCTGCCGCCCCGCGCACAGCGCAGACGCCTACGTGCTTAGCCTGGACGAAATCCGCCAAAAGACGCTCGAAGCCAAGGCCAGGGGCGCCGACCAGATTTTTTTGCAGGGGGGCGTCAACAAGGATATTCCGCTGAGCTACTACACCGATGTCCTGAAAATGCTTACACAGGAAATGGGCGTAAAAGTTCGCGGTTTTTCGCCAGTGGAACTGGTGCGCATCGCCGAATTCAACGGAATTTCGCTCGACGAGCTGCTAGATATTCTTAAGGACGCAGGTCTCAGTTCCGTTCCGGGAGCCGGAGCCGAAATCCTTTCCGACCGCATGCGCCAAATGCTAAGCCCCCAAAAGCTCCCCGCGCAAAAGTGGTGCGACACACTTGCCGCCTGCCACAAGAAGGGGCTCCCGGGGAGCGCGAACATCGTCTTTGGCAGCATCGAGACCCCCGAAGAAATCATCGAGCACCTGGATTACGTACGCAAGACGCAAGACATTGCGCAGGGATTCAAGAGTTTCGTGGTGTGGACCTTCCAGCCGCAGACCGACAAGTTCCCCATCCGCCACGTGCGCGGCGACGAATACCTCAAGTTGCTCGCACTTTCCCGCCTGTACCTCGACAACATCCCGCATATCGAGGTATCACTCCTTGGCATGGGGCTTTCGCTCGGAGAACTCGGACTGCATAGCGGCGCCGACGACATCAACAGCATCGTCATCGAAGAAAACGTGCTGAAAAATCACGGACTCACAACCATCGAAGCGGCCGAAAAGTTCATCACCGACGCCGGCTTCACCCCCTACCGCCGTTCTTTAAACTTTGATTAAGGCGAGAGTCGCAGAAAAATGCTCGCGCAAGCGCCATTTTTCTATGACCGAGCCGTTTCAAAGCGCGCTCCGCAGGAGCGCCACTTTGACTAGAGATCCAACTCCTTCGAACCTTGCGGCCCTTCGGCAAGCTCAGGGACCTTAGGTTGGTGCACTTCGGCAAGCTCAGGATGACACGCCCCAGGCGCCTGACACCTGAAACCTGACCCATCAGATAAAAAAAACACCGGTTCGCTTGTTCAGCGTAACCGGCGATAACCATAGAGAGAGAAAAACAGCTTTTGCGGCTAATTAGGCGCGCTTAGCGTGCTTCTTGAAGCTCTTGATCAGGAGGGCAGCGAGAATGCAGTACATATTACCTTTTATCCTTTATTTTCGACGTTTTATCGTCTTTTTGAAATAGCGCGCCAAATTTAACAAAATTTTACTAACGTTTCAAGGGGAAAAAGAATATATTTTGTCACTTTTTGGATTATCGCTTCGCTCAAATCCCAAATGCTAGCCTCGGTCATGCCAAAACAAGTTTTGTCGCGACTCTCGGCCTACGCATTTGTCTTACACGGCCGCCCTGAATCCCATTTTTCCTCCGCATTGCTCCGAGAATGACTTTTAAGTAGAGATCCTTCGACTACAAGCCTAACGGCTCTCCGCTCAGGATGACATAACTAGTAGAGTCATCCTCAACCAACTCTGAAGCGTAGCGATAGAGGCGGGAGGGGATCCATCAATACTTTTCCCTAACCACCAACCACTAATCACAACCTACTGTCTACCATCTCCATATTTGTCTTTTCTGTTAAATTTTCGTAAATTTGGGGACATGAAACGATTTATCTTATTTTGCCTAGCCGCTGCCCTGTGCGTATCTGCACGGCCGTCCCTGCAAGTGGACCGGGAACGCATCGAATCGGGCAAGACTTTTGGACTCCAGCTCGTATTTCCGCTTTCTGATCTCCCCGAAAACCGTAGCGATTTGCAAATCGAAACCGCAAACGGTTTTTCGCTCGTGAAGCTCGACAGTGCCGACCAGGTGATGCGTCCCGACATCGACGACATGTTCAATTCCTTCTTTGGCGGAGGCCGAAACAGGGGCGGTTACAAGGCCCGCGTCTACACCTTCACGCTAAAGGCACCGAAAAAGACAGGCCGTATGAGCGTCGGGCAGATTTTCCTGACCATTGACGGGCAAAAGCGCAACATCACGGGCGATGTACCGGTCAACATCCAGCGCGCCTTCACCGACGACGCCCTTTCGGTAAGCCTCACCCCGAGCAAGAAATCCATTTACGAAGGCGAACAGTTCAGCGTGACGCTCGGTTTCCACACCTACGAACACTTCGAGGGTGGCCTCCAGGCAACCGACATGAACACCGGCGACGACTTTATTGTACACCGCAGCGACCTTTCCAACATGAAATTCGAACCCGTGGAAGGTAGCCGCCGCGAAATGCAGGCTAGCGCCAAGTTCGCCTGGCTCAGCCCCACCAAGAGCGGAAACCTTCAAATTCCGCCGTTCAAGTTCAAGTACACCAAGCTCGGCGAGCCCAAAGTGGTCGAAGAAAACAAGCAGATGGGCGGCATGACGTTCTCGAGCCGAAGCGTCAAGCAGGAATCCGTCGAATCTGAAGCCCAGACCCCCACCGTGAACATCACCGTAAAGCCGCTCCCCGCCGAAGGAAAACCCGCGAACTTCAGCGGCATGGTCGGCAGCTACAGCTTTAGTGCCGATTTCGACCGCACAAGCCTCAAGGTCGGCGAGGCGATGACGCTATCCATAAGCATCAAGGGCGACGGTCTCCCCGGTTCCATAACCGACCCCAAGCTCCCCGATTTCGGCGAATTCCGCTCCGTGCCCCCCGAAAACGAACTCAACAAGAAAGTGGTCGGAAACAAGGTGGTTACCACCAAGAACATCCGTGTGTTCCTTTACCCCAAGAAGAAGGGCGAATTCACCATCCCCGAAATCACCTACTCCTGGTTCAACCCTGCAAAAAAGAAGTACGAAACCGCAAAGGCAGGCCCCTGGAACGTCACCGTCGAAAAGGGTGAAGCCGCCCCCGAAGCCATTTTCCAGGCACCGGTCGCCCAAGGCCCCGCCGCCGTCCAGAAGCAGGAAATCGAATCTCTCGGCTCTGATATCCGCTTTATCCACAAGGTGAACGACAACCGCGACAACACCGCCCCCTACAGGAACATTCTCTACTGGGTGATTTTTGCCGCCGCAATCCCGTTCTATTTGATTGTGACCGCAGCTGTCCGCAGCCGCCGCAAGCACAACAGCGACGCCGCCCTCGTGCGAAAGGGCAAGGCCGACAAGATGCTCAAGGCCCGCTTTGCCGACGCCCGCGAAGCCCTTAAGAAGGGTGACGCCAAGGCACTCTACGCCGCCCTCGAAAACGGACTCATCAACTACCTGAGCGACAAGACGAACCTGGAATTCAAAGGCATGACCCGCCCGCAAATGAAGGAAGAACTCGCAAAGTTCGGCGTGAAAGACGAAACGATTGCGGCCATCGACAGTTGGCTCGAAAAGTGCGCGTTCGCACGGTACGCACCGGTGAACCCCACCAAGGACGAACAGGAACAAATGTTGAAGGATGTCGAGAAACTTTGCGGAGGTTTGAAATGAAAAAATTTTCGCTTATCTTGATGGCTTTGATCGTCGCATGCGCCACGATGAGTTTTGCAGCCGAACATTGCAACGGGATCGATGCGGGCGCCAAGGCCTACAACGAAGGAGACTTCGACCGCGCCGTCGACGAATGGCGCACCTGCGCAGACAACGGCATCGAGAACGCCGACCTCTACTACAACCTGGGCAACGCCTACTTCAGGGGCGGCAAGCTCGGCTTCGCCATCTACTATTACAAGTCGGCACTCCGCCTCGACCCAAGCAACGACGATATCCTGCACAACCTCAAGTACGCACAGGCCATGACCCGCGACAAGGTGGAAGAAGACGGCGAAGAAAACCCGCTTCTCGCAGGCCTTTTCAAGGCGCACCATGCGCTTTCCCTAAAGGCGCAGATGTGGACGCTCCTCGGAATCTTCTGGGTAATCGCGTTACTGGCCATCGCTAGACGCATCAGCCGCAGCGGACGCACCAAGAACGCACTGATTGGTAGCATGTTCGCGCTCTCCAGCATTTTCTGCATCATCGCGATGAGTGCCGGCTACAAGGTCTTTGTCGCCGAAACCGAAATTACGGGAGTCGTCACCGCCAAGGACGCCGACGTAACGAGCGCCCCAAGCGACAGGTCCCAGACGCTCAACACGCTTTCCGAAGGCACCTCTTTCGAAGTGCTTAGCGAACAGGGCAACTTCGCCGAAATCCGCCTGGGCGAAAAAGTCCGCGGATTCGTGAAACTTTCCGACGTGGGCGTCGTAAAATAGCTATATAAGAATAAGAAGGAGATTCCCGCCGGAGCATGCCGAATGGGCGGGAATGACAGAAACAAGAATTTCGGAACATGGAAAACTTCGACGATTTTTTCACCGAGACCTTCGAGACCGCCACCTTGGCCAACAACCTGGTGACGCTCAGGGGCCTGCGCGAAACGGCCACGGGGCCGTCGTCGCCGGAATCCATCTTGCAGGCAATCGAGGAATCGCGCGAACACCTCACGGAGCACCTTCCCTGGATACGGGACACCGACATTTTCGACATCAAGAAGCGAATCCGTTCGTGGATCCTGAACGAAAAATTTAGGCAGGGCGGCTGCTGGCTTATCTACAAGAACCCCGACGGGGAGATTTCGACAGATTCCACGACTCCCGTTGCCGGCGCCATCATGATGGACGTGAACATCCGTAACCATTCCGCGACACTAAGCTACTGGTTACGCAAGGGCTACACGGGTCAGGGGATCATGACCGAGGCGGTCAAGCTCATTTCGGCCTTTTCCTTTGCAACGCTCAAGCTCAACCGTCTGGAAATCCTGGTTTCCGTAGACAACCCCAAAAGTGCGGCCGTCGCCAAGCGTTGCGGCTTTACCGAAGAGGGCATAAATCGCGATTTCGAGCTCATAAACGGCAAATTCGTAGACCACAGGCGTTTTTCGCTCCTCGCCCGGGATGTTTACAGTTGTTTACCCGAGTAAACGAGAATCATCAACTTTTTTTGCTTTTTTAGGCTCAAGACTTCTATTTTTATGTTATGGAAATCGAAGAAAAGCAAAAACTCGTAGAACCGGATATCCTGCAGTACACAAACTACAGGGTTTTCCTGCGCGACTACTACGAATACAAGAAGAAGACGACCAGCGCCTTCAGTTTGCGCTTCTTTGCCGAAAAGGCAGGCCTTTCCAGCCACGCCCACCTAAAACTCGCTATCGACGGCAAGCGCAACATTACCAAGAACACGGTCACTAAGCTTATTCACGGCCTGGGACTTGAAAACCAGCGCGCCGCCTATTTCGAAAGCCTCGTATTCTTCAACCAGGCGCAGACCGACGCCGACAAGCAAATCTACTACGCCCAGCTCATCAAGGCAAGCCCAAGGTCCAAGTTGCACAAGATGGACAAGGCTCAGTTCCGCATTTTCCAGGAATGGCACCACTCCGTCATTCTGGAAATGGTGGGGCTCAAGGATTTCAGGCCTATTCCGGACCAGATATCCAAGAAACTCCGCGGCCTTGTCACTCCCGCCCAGGTCACCGAATCGCTCAACCTTTTGCTGGAACTGGGCCTCCTGGTCAAGACCGCAAACGGGTACCGCCAGCACGACCCCCTGATTACCACCGATGATGAAGTCCAGGACATGATGGTCAAGCTCTATCATTTCCAGATGCTAAAACTGTCGGCCACCATGCTTAGCGACCTTCCAGGAGCAGAAAGGGACGTTTCGGCGCTCACCTTCGGAATTAAGCGCTCAGATTTCCCCAATTTGAAAAAACACTTACAACTAATGCGAAAAGAACTACTAGATTTCTCTGCAAAAGCTGGAGAAGCGGAGGATGTCGTACAGATCAACATCCAGCTTTTCCCACTTACCCGAGGAGTGTGATGAAATTCTTTTTGCCCATAGCGATGATTGCCGCCTGTGCGTTTTCAGCACTATCCTTGGTTGCGTGTTCCAAGGAGGATTCCACTGCTGGCATCGAAATAGGCAATCCGAACCTAGCCGATCAAGATACTGTGGCAAGCGACACAGCGAACAAGAAACAGCCGGCGCTCCCGCTGGTCGCCGATTTTTCTGTTGACTATTCCGAAATTTCAAAAAAGGGACTCGCAAAGGCGGTTCCCCAGGACGAACCGGTCTTGCTAGACAGCTTTGCACTTGTCTTGACCGAGGTGCGTTCGTTCTCCAGCTACTACTCCAGCGTTTCGGTCGACCCCGTACTGGGCCTCCAGCTTTGGCCTTACGAAGACGATCCCGACGAAGAAATCAACATCGAATTTGCAGGTGGTTCCGCCGTCGAAGACGCCTTCAGGAACATCGATTTGCAGGAAGAAGGCTACCTCAAGGAAATGGGCGTCAGTTTCCGCCCCGCGAAGAAAAACTCCATCTACGGCCATGTCCTTATCGGGAAAAAATACCAGCCATTCGTTTATAGTCTATCCCATTTCCAGTCGCTCATGCTCCGCTACCACTATTCTCAAATAGACACCGCGGACGGAAAGGCTAATTTGTCTGTGATATTCCGTGTCAAGCAATGGATAAAGGATATTGATCTTGCTTCGGCCCAGATTGGCACCGACGGAATTCTCCATCTTGACCCCAATTCCAATATCGACATTTGGGAAAAGCTGAACGAAAACTTTGTGCCGAGTTTCCAGCCGCTGCGCTATGACTACACGACCTCCGAAGGAGTCAATTCCTCGGAATACGTGATCGACATCTGGGAAGGGATCGCAGCGGACGTCAAGGAAAACACGATCATCAACGGGAATTTCCAATCTCCGTTCACGACCGACTGGATTTTGATGAACCAGTTCGGCGGACATGCGGACACCTCGGTCATTATCGAGAACAAAAAAGACCGCATCATGAAGGTGGAAGTGACCCAGGGAGGCACCCGCTCCTACAGCGTCCAGCTCATCCAGGAAAACGTGGCTCTCATCAAGGATGTCGAATACCAGTGCGTATTCACCATCTGGTCCGACGTCGAGGACTCAATCACAGCAAGAATCGGTTCGTACAACACCTACGAAACCGAAGGATTCCAGCAGCACGTGTTCGTTCACAAGACAGGGCATTCCGTCGCCATCACCTTCACGGCCAAAGTGAGCGATCCCTTTGCACGATTCGAACTCAACCTTGGCGGAAAGGTTCGCACCTTCTGGATCAAGGAAGTGCAAGTGATAAGACTTTCGAAGTAACGTCCCTGTAACCTTCTGGTTACTTTTCTACATTTGTGTCATTATGGCAACTATTCCAACTCGTAAAGACAATCTCGTCATCGAAAACATTCGCCCCCAGATCGAAGGTGGGCGTTTTATGCTCAAGCGCGAACCGGGCGACACCGTCACGCTCACTGCGGACATTTTCCGCCACAGCCACGAAAAGTATGACGCGGCGATTTTCTACCGCCACGACTCCAAGAAAAAATGGGAAAAGGCTCCCATGCACTTTGTCGATAACGACCAGTGGGAAGGTTCCTTCACGGTCAACAATATCGGCTACTACGAATACAAGATTTGCGCCTGGACCGTGGAACCCAAGGACGAACCGACCGAAAGCCCCGTGATGAAGCTCCGCGTGGATCCGTCTTACGCACGCATCGGTACGTGGTACGAAATGTGGCCGAAGAGCCAGGGTACCGACCCGAAGAAGAGCGCAACCTGGAAGGATTGCGAGAACCAGCTCGACTACATTGCAAACCTCGGCTTCGACACCGTCTACCTGGTGCCGATTCATCCGATCGGTGTTACGAACCGCAAGGGCGCAAACAACGCCCTGCATGCCAAGGTCGACAAGAAGGGCAAACCGCTTGAACCGGGTTGCCCGTATGCCGTGGGTAACAAGAACGGCGGCCACTACGATGTGGACCCCGAACTTGGTTCCATGAAGGACTTTGAACATTTTGCGAAGGCAGCCCGCAAGAAGGGACTCCGCCTTGCTCTCGATATCGCGCTCAACTGCAGCCCCGACCACCCGTATGTGAAGTCGCACCCGGAATGGTTCTACCACGAACCGGATGGCAGCATCAAGTTTGCCGAAAACCCGCCCAAGAAGTACGAAGACATCTACCCGTTCGACTACTACAACAAGAACTACAAGGCTCTGTGGCAGGAAATCGAGAACATCATCCTGTTCTGGGCCGACAAGGGCATTGAAATTTTCCGTATCGACAACCCGCACACCAAGCCCTTCCCGTTCTGGGAATGGCTGATTGCAGACGTCAAGGAAAAGCGTCCGGAACTCGTGTTCCTCGCCGAAGCGTTCACCCGCCCGAAGATGATGCATCGTCTGGCAAAGTCCGGTTTCGACATGAGCTACACCTATTTCGCCTGGCGCTCTGCCAAGTGGGAATTCGAACAGTACCTCAAGGAACTCACGCAGTCCGACGCCAAGGAATACATGCGCGGAATCTTCTTCCCGACGACTCCGGACATTTTCCCGAAGTACCTCGCCTACAAGGGACCGAACGCCTTCAAGCAGCGCTACTTCCTCGCCGGTACGCTTTCTAGCCTTACCGGCATGTACAACGGCTACGAACTCTGCGAAAACATTCCGAGCCCCATCAAGGAAGAACTGCAAGACAGCGAAAAGTACCAGTACAAGGTCCACAACTGGAGTGGCCCGGGCATCCAGGACTTCGTGCGCCGCGTGAACACCGCCCGTCAGGAACACGTCGCCCTGCAGGAATACGACAACCTCGACTTCCACTACTGCGCCAACGACCAGCTGATGGTTTACTCCAAGAAGTCTGGCGAAGACGTGATCCTCTGCGTGTGCAACATGGACATGGACAACGCCCAGGAAGGCATGGTGGAACTGGACATGGCTAAACTCGGCCTCAACCAGGATTCCTTCTTCTTCTTGCGCGACTTGATTACCGACGAAAGCTTTGTATGGCGTGGCAACAAGAACTTTGTGCGCCTCGACCCCGCCAAGGCTCCCGGCCACTTGCTGGTGCTCAAGAAGATCTAGGCAACTCTGGATCCTCCCCATTCGGGGACCATGCGCACTAAGGTTACAAGTAACCAAGTGCTGTCCGCCGTCGGTCCTTCGGACCTCCAAGATGGCGGTTTCATATAATGTCATCCTCGACCGAAGGGAGGGGATCCACAGATACATTTGTACAGAAGACTGCTCCCACGGCAGTCTTTTTTATTTATATTGAAAGTATGATTGATATTTATTCGCTTGCCAAGAATCCGCTGGTATTCCAGAAACAACGCACCATCACCTCGGCCTACATTGACGTGTCGGGAAAAATGGGAATCGCACAGACGGTCCTTATGGTGCAGGACAACCTCACCGAAAATTTCGGGGCGCTCAAGATGGACAACTTCTGCGTCAACGAGAAAGGCGGTTACTGGGCCATCTACAAAGCGAAGTTCAAATTCTTCAAGCGTCCCTTTTGGCGCGACAAGGTGATTACGACATCTTTCCCTGCAGACAATGCGCCTATCCGCACCTACGTGAACACCGCCATTACGACCGTCGAAGGCGAGCCGATTATCCTTGCGGCGCAGGAAGCGTGCTGCCTCGATCTGGAAAAGCACCGTCCCATGAAGCTTTCCGCTGTCGATTTTCCAATGGAAGGAGCCCCGGAGCATTTTCTCGATAGCAAGTTCACGAAGTTCCCCGTACAGAACGAGGAATACCAGGAAGTCTACCGTCAAAAGGTGCTCCCGCAGCATATCGACATGTCGCACCACATGAACAACATCGAGTACGTGAAACTCGCGCTGAATGTGTTCAGCGCCGAAGATCTGGAACTCTGCATTCCCTCGATGCTCGAAGTCCACTTTTTGGGCGAAACCCGCGAAGGTCAGGAAGTCACCATTTTCCGAGCCGACAAGATGGGCGCGACCTATATGAAAATCGAAGATGACACGGGTCGTCAGGTCTTCGAGATGAAACTTAAAATGAAGTAAGCGCGCGGAACTCTACCGCGGCAAAACTAGAACTGCAGAAAGAATTCCGGCCGGTGAAAATCCGGCTTTTCTGTTTCTACGGGGAAAGCGCTCAGGTAATGGGGCGTTTTCGCCTTGTCGGCGCACTTGTAGAGGTTTCCCTTCAGCGTAACGCCCTCGAAACTCTTGATGCCAAGAAGCGATGCAGGAATTTGTATGGACATTCCCCAACAAACTAAATTACCAGCGACACTCGCCAACTGCTTGGTACGCACCACCGAATCGATTTCTGCCTGAGAAAGCTTGGTGCGGTTGCTCCGATCGGGGCCCCTCGCTGCCAAGAGGTAGCCGCGGCTAGTCGTTTCGAAGTTGAAGTACTCCGCAGGATTTGTCGGATTCTGCAAGAAAATCTCGACGCAGGAATCTTCCCAGCTTGAACCATTGTCTTCCTTGACTTCGGCGCGAAAACAGTCCGAAGGTTCCTCGACAGAAAAATGGACAGTTAAAAATTCGGGCGAAAGATCCGCTTCGGCAAGGACCGTCGGGAGCGCAATTCCCTGGTTCTGTATCCAGTTCATATTCGGTTTTAACAGCATGTTCAAAAGTTAGTAAAAGTGATTAATCACTGATTAATCAGTGATTAATCAGTAACCAGAATTTTTCATCTGTTTAAAAATGGCGATTTCAGGCAAATTTCGCCACATTTTCGGCTTGGCATACTAATTGCATATAAAGGGGCAACCGCAGGGTGGTGATTTACACCGCTCCTGCAAGAATCACATACAAACTAGGAGACCTTTATGGCCGAAGAAAAAAAGAAAAAGGAATGGAATGCGACGGGCGCCTTTGACTGCCTCGCCGTCACCAGCGTACAGGTTTACCCTTTCAAGGAAGGACCTTCCATGGGGCACATCAAGGGAATGGCATCCGTCGTTCTCAATGACCAGTTCCTGGTGCGCGGGCTGCGTATCACGGAAGGCGAAAACGGGATGTTTGTCGGGTACCCGATTGACCCGTTCTTCAAGGGCGAAGACTACCGTAGCGTCTGTTGCCCGATGGCACGCAATCTGCGCGAACATATCGAAAACTGCGTCCTGGAAAAATACCAGGCGGCAATCGCCTAAGGAGTTCCGATGTTCCGACGAATCCGCTCTTATTGCTTGTTTGGAATAAAGGCTGTCCCCGTGAGTGTCGAAGTCGATGCGTCGCAGGGACTGCCGGGGTTCACCTTGGTAGGGTTACCCGACAATGCGGTAAGAGAATCTAGGGAGCGCGTCATTTCAGCCATACGCTCCGTAGACAAGGTGGTGACAGGTTTCCGTACCACGGTAAACCTGTCACCCGCGGATTTGCGGAAAGAAGGAAGCGCCCTGGATTTACCGCTCGCCATCGGGTTATTGACGGCTACCGGCGAAATCGAAATCCCCGAGTTGGAAAGCCTCGTCTTTGTCGGGGAACTTTCACTCGACGGCCAGCTGAAACCTATCCGGGGCGCCCTTTCCATTGCTATGAGTTTATCCGAAAAGCGCAAGGATATCTTGGTGATTCCCTACGCGAACGAAAGCGAAGTTTCTCTTGTCGAAGGAATCCGTTACGTATGCGCCGATTCCCTTAAGGAGTGTATTGAAAAGATGGAATCCGGAGCTGCAAACAACGCCGTATGGGCAGCGGGATTCAGGAATCAGAAACGTTTATCGAACACCATTCGGGATGTTCCCGACTTTAGAAATGTCGTCGGGATGGAGGGCGTCAAGCGGGCGCTAGAAGTGGCCGCCGCGGGTGCCCATAATTTTCTGCTCGTAGGCTCGCCCGGAGCGGGCAAGACTTTGTGCGCAAAGTGCCTGCCGGGAATTTTACCCGAAATGACCGAGACCGAAATCCTGGAGACCACACGCATTCATTCTTGCGCACGGACCGCCGGAGATTCCGAAGAATTCAAGCCCGTCATGATCCGCCCGTTCCGCAGCCCCCACCACAGCGCTTCAATGGTTTCGTTAGTGGGGGGTGGCACCCGGCTAAAGCCGGGTGAAGCGAGCCTCGCGCACAACGGTGTGCTGTTCCTGGACGAACTTCCGGAATTCAACCGCAGCGTCCTAGAGGCGTTGCGCGAGCCGATGGAAGAAGGCGCCATTTCAGTCAGCCGAGCAAGCGGCACCGTCACCTGGCCCGCACGTTTTATGATGGGTGCCGCCATGAATCCCTGCCCCTGCGGCTACGCGATGGACCCTAAACGCAGCTGCACCTGCCTCCCCGAAGCCCGCAAACGGTACCAGGAAAAAATTTCAGGACCGCTCCTCGACCGCATCGACATCCAGGTAAGCGTACCGCCCATCGACGCCTCTCAATTTGCAAAGTGCACTCAGGCCGAGTCCTCGGCAGATATCCGCAAGCGGGTCTGCAGCGCCCGCGAAATTCAGCGCAAAAGATTCAAGGGGACCCGATTCAAGACAAACGCCGAAATGACATCCGAATTCGCCAAGGAAAGCTGCAAGCTCTCACCTGCCACCGAAAGATTCGCCATCAACGCCGCCGACCGAATGAACCTGAGCGCCCGCGGCTACTATAGACTGTTAAAGGTCGGACGCACTATCGCCGACCTCCGTAATGCCGAACCTGTAGAAATAATGGACCTCTCCGAAGCCCTGCGCTACCGCGCCTTCAGGAGCTAGGACCTAGCGGATTACCTTGATGCTAGATTCGGCGCCGGCGCTTTGCGGGATTGCCAGGGGCTTGCGGACAGAAACTTCTGCCGCGACGGTCTTCGGGTAGTGGTTCAAGATATGCTTGGCGGTTTCCAGCACCAAAGTTTCTTCTAACTGAAAACGGGACTTGCAAACGAAGTCCTGTACGTCATCAGCCAGCTGGACATAATCAATGGAATGGGCTAGGTCTTCGTTACGGGCGGCAAGGGTAAAGTCAAGCCACACGGAAATATTCATGACGATCGGCTGCTCATTTTCACGTTCGAAAGGGAGCGTTCCAATGATGCAGCTGAATTCCAAATCCCGTATAGAGATTTTACCCGTCTCGACTACCATACGAAGAGAACGACTGCACCGGCGATAGCGGCGGCAGAAATACCGAACCAGATGTTACGGCCGGTTGCATAGGAGTCATGCGTCTTCTTGTTTTCGGCCATGCGTTCCTGCACATTGGCGAGGGTCCACATGCCGTCCATACCTTCCATCTGCGCCTTATCGTGCATAATCGCTTCGCAAGAGGGATTTCCGGCACATTCAGACAGAATCAGCTCGTTCAGCTCGTTCAGGTCGTCGTAAGCGTCCTGAGCTTCGGTAGCCTTGCTGTGCTGCATGATACCGATAACGGCACCCGTAACAGCGAGAGCGGAAAGACCGACAGCCGTCCAGAAACGAACTTCGTCAGCAATACCGAAACGGTCACCCACATCGCGGGCTGCATCGCTTGCGGCGTAGTCGCGATCATCGGCGGTGTTGTCTACCGGAGCGGAAGTCTTATAGGAAGAAAGATCTTCATCGTCATCATCTTCGCAATCCGGATCGTATTCGTCACATTCTTCACCCTTGCTAGAGGCAACGGCAGGTTCGGCTGCAGCCACGGTTTCCTCTTCTTCAGCAGCAGGGGCATCGCCCTTGAGCGTCACCGGAGAACCATCGATAAAGACGACCGCAGTCGTAAGACCGGGGGCATAAACTGCCTTGCCATCGAAGTAAACCTTTTCGACATCTTCGTCGGCCGGCATACCGCGGCGGGCATAAAGCTTAGCGGAAACCAGCTTGGAGTAATCAACACCGTCGGCAGTCATCGCCGTCATGGAGCTCAAGTCGCCGGCACCGCCCTGATAAAGCTGGTAGGAAGTTTCGGATTCGCCGAACGGATCTTCGAACTTTTGACGGACAACCAGGCGGCCATCCTGGAGAGATTCAACTTCGTCTGCAGGAGCAACCTTGAGTGTTCCACCAAATTCGGCAACGATATAGTCATCGGGAGCACCGGCGTCCTTCGCGGTGAATTCCTCGATATCATAGACTCCGGCAAAGGCGGATACTACGGAAAGGCAGAGAACCATCAAAAGTGAACGTTTCATTTATCACTCCAAAATGTCTAATTTTTTCGGGAAATATATAAAAAAAAAGCAATATTTGCACAAACATAATGCATTTGTAACATACAAACACAAACTTTGTTCATCATGCGTCCTCTTTTGTTAAGCAATATTTACAAGCATCACGGAAAATTGCAGGCGGGGCGTTACGGGGCCGGCGCCTGAGGCCCCGTTCGAAGGGGTAGCGCCCTTCGACAGGCTCAGGGACCTATGTTCCTGAGGATGGCGATGGAAGCGAGGGGGAGGCGTCTCCCTACCCTTTATAGGTTACTATTTACTATATGGCGTTCTTTCAGAACGCATATAATACGGCTCGGCTATGCCAAAAAACATACGTTTTTTGACGTCTTCGACGTCCGTGGCTGCGGCTAGAAAATGCAAAAAAGTTTTTTGCGCTTTCTAGCTTTGCACACTTTTGTCGCAGCACTCGCCTTTGACGCTCTTTGAGCGTCTTTTGCTGGGCTCAAAAATGAATCTGCAAGCAGCTTCGCTTTGTTCGCCCTACGCAAAAGTTACTATATTTTCCCCCGTAAAATTTTAACCTAAAAAAGAGGATTGCTATAATGGCAAAGCTTTCTATCGAAGATCTCGAACTCGCCGGCAAGCGCGTGTTCATCCGTGTTGACTTCAACGTTCCGCAGGACAAGGTGACTGGCGAAATCACCAACACCAAGCGTATCGAAGCCGCTCTCCCGACCATCCAGTACGCTCTCGACAAGGGTGCAGCCGTCGTGCTCGCTTCCCACCTGGGCCGTCCGAATGGCGAAAAGAACATGAAGTACACGCTCGCTCCGGTTGCTAAGAAGCTCGAAGAACTCATCAAGAAGCCGGTGAAGTTCCTCCCTGACTGCGTTGGTCCGGAAGTTGAAGCCGCCTGCGCCGCTATCAAGCCGGGTGAAATCATCCTCCTCGAAAACCTCCGCTTCCACATCGAAGAAGAAGGCAAGCGCAAGATCAAGAACGCCGATGGCACCGAAACTAAGGAAAAGGCCGACAAGGAAGCCGTGAAGGCCTTCCGCGCAAGCCTCACCAAGCTCGCTGACGTTTATGTGAACGACGCTTTCGGTACCGCTCACCGCGACCACTCTTCCATGACTGGTGTTGAACTGCCGCAGCGTGCTGCTGGCTTCCTCATGAACAAGGAACTCAAGGCATTCGACCAGGTGCTCAACAATCCTCCGCGTCCGTTCCTCGCCATCCTCGGCGGTGCAAAGGTCGCTGACAAGATCCAGCTCATCAACAACCTCCTCGACAAGGCCGACAAGATCATCATCGGCGGTGGCATGGCTTTCACCTTCAAGAAGGTTCTCAACAACATCGAAATCGGTTCTTCTTTGTTTGACGAAGAAGGTGCCAAGCTCGTTCCGGATCTGATGGCCAAGGCTAAGGCTGCTGGCAAGGAAATCATCCTCCCGGTTGACTACATCGCTGCTGACAAGTTCGCTGCCGACGCTGCTACCAAGGCTGTCTCTGACGCCGAAGGCATTCCGGCTGGCTGGATGGGCCTCGATGTGGGCGCTGAATCCACCAAGCTCTTCGTGAACGCTATCAAGTCCGCCAAGACCATCGTTTGGAACGGTCCTGCAGGCGTGTTCGAATTCGAAGCCTTCGAAAAGGCCACCAAGGCTATGGCCGACGCTATCGTCGAAGCTACCGCTGCTGGCGCAATCACCGTGATCGGTGGTGGCGATACCGCTACGGCTGCCAAGAAGTACGGCGCAGACAAGAAGGTAACCCACACCTCTACGGGTGGTGGCGCTTCCCTCGAACTCCTGGAAGGTAAGGTGCTTCCGGGCGTTGCCGTCCTCACCGACAAGTAATTCGTCGATAAACTTCGCAATACTGCGTCACGCGAGCTCTCGCTGTATGTCTTATACAGCTTCGGCTCGCGTTTCTTGTCTTGCTCGTTTCTAGACGAATTACGGTTTATTAATTAAATAAAGGCTTCCGTCTGCATTCGTTCGCAACTAACCAAAAATACGTAGGGCTCAGTTGCGCGAAAACTTGTTTTCGCATAACTGAGCCCAGAATTTTGCGCATGCGCAAATTCCTGACTTTTGTAAAGACTCTGCATTTTGCAGAGTCTTTTTTTTGTAACATTGACCTTATGAAAATCATTTGCCTGTTTTTTATTTTCTTTGTGGCTCTTTTGGCGCATGCCCAGGAGATGAATTCCACGTATGTTCAGGCAGTTTACAACACCCCGGCCCTGGAAAATGACAGTATCGCAAGGATTTTGCACAACTACGAACGTGCTACCAAAATAGGGAATCGTCATAAGAATCTCGGGACAGGGCTGATTATTGCAGGGGGCGTGGGCCTGTGTGCTGGTGCTGTCGTTACCGCCTATGCAATAAAAAACCATATTGATTACGAACACGATGCAGAAAAGTATTCGTATGAAGAAGGTGACAGCGGTAGCGCGTATCTCTTTTTGTTGGGAGGCAGCAGCATATTCGTTGGTGGAGCCTCCATCATAACGGGCATTATCTTCAGGTCCAATGGACAGAAAAGGTTAGACCGAGCCAACGGTTACGAAGAGCAGCTTAGACAATACAACCAGCGTTCGACGAGCTTGAGCATTGTCCCCTTGATAAATCCCATAGGACAGGCTTTCGGCGGCAATCTGTTGCTTAATTTTTAAAATATGTCTAAGCCAAACGGTTCTGACAAGACGGTATTCCTGAATGGGCGAATCAGATTTTAAACAAGATTAAAAGATAGAAAGTCAGCGGAAGCCCCTTTTTTTCTACATTTTCCTTGTAATGACCGAAGTCGAAGAACAGGAAGAATACGAAGTCCGCATTGGGGCGTTTAATGGCCCGATGGACTTGCTGGTGTATCTTGTCCAGAAGAAGGAAGTTCCTCTGGAGCAGATTTCGATTGCTGAGATTGCAGACCAATTCCTAAAGTGGGTGAACGAGTACGAGGGTACCGACCTGTCAAAGGCGGGCGATTTCTTGTACATGGCGAGCCGACTGATGGCTCTCAAGGTGCAGGAACTTTTGCCGGCCGAACAGCGCGACCCCGAGATGGTAGCGGAATACAACGAAGACCGCGAACAGTTGATGAAGGAAATGCTGGAATACCAGCGATTCAAGCAGGTCGCGAGCGGTCTTCAGGAAATGGAAGGCGAGAACTTCGGTACGTATTCCCGCGGTCGCCTGGAAAAGACGCAGACTGACGAAGAGACTTTGGCCGATGCGAACATCTGGCAGCTTTTCCGCGCCTACCAGAAGAGCCTGAAGACAAAGATTTCGGAAACGATTCACCACATCGAACTCGACTACGTGACGATTCAGGACCGTCAGCAGGCCATCAACAACTACCTGTCGGTGAATGGCCGCGCCCTGTTCGAAGACTTGCTCGACAACGATTCTCACCCGATTGTGGCGGCAGTGACCTTCATGGCCATGCTCGAAATGATCAAGACCGATGAAATCGTGTTCCGCCAGAGCGAACTGTTCGGCCCCATTTGGATTTACCGCAAGAAGAACAACGCCGACTACGCCGAAGAAATGGCGCACGAGACCGTGTTCTTCAGCAAGGATCCGGACGTGAAACCGGGCCTTGTGGAAGCGATTCGCAACCAGGCGCTCGCACGTTCCAAGGAACAGAGCGTGGGCGACCTTGCCGCCGTGATGCGCGAAGCCGTGCTGTGGACCAGCCGCGGCAGGAACGTGACCGAAGACGACCTGACAGCCATGCTCGAAGGCCGCGAAGACTTGAGCGAAGTGCAGGAAAACCCGTTCGCCGAGATGATGAAGGAAGACGATGCGGCAGATGGTTCGACAGGCTCACCAACCCTATCAGCAACCGAATCACCTACCGATTCCACTCCGGCAGAGAATGCGCCGGTTCAAGCGGAGAATACACCGACAACAGAAACGATTGCGGAAGCAACCTCTGTGTCTGAGGAAGCACCCGTCGAAGAAATCGTTGCGCCTGTTACGGATGTCATTCCGGCTGCCGAGCCGGAACCTCCCTTGTACAATACAGAAGATGTTGCATCAGTAGAAAAGGAGATTCCCGATCAAGTCGGGAATGACAATTCCTCGGTAGAAGAGCCAGTCGATGAGTCTCCCGCTGAAGAGCAGCAGCCGTCTGACGGTTCGAATAACGAGCCTAACATGACGGACGAGGAATTCGAAGCGTTCATGAAAAAGGCCCAGGCGTTCTATGACTCCCAGGCTTCTGAAAATTCTGACGACTCCGACAGCTCTGACGACGATGACGACTTCCCGTCTATCGAAGTCCACTCAAACGATTAATTCATATCGGCCCTTCGGCAGGCTCAGGGACCTTACAAGGTTGGTACTCCCTTCGTATCAGTCTCGCCGACTGCCGCCAATTAATCCGGCGCGGTACGCCCAATAGAGCAACTGCATAATGGAGCCGATGGCGGCTGCCACATAGGTAAGCCCTGCGGCAAACAGCACCCCCGAAACCGTATTGTATTCGCGGCCCTGCGCCACGATGTCGAGGCGAGCAAGCACCTTCTTGGCACGGGACGAAGCATCGAATTCCACCGGCACGGTCACCAGCGTAAAGAGCGTTGCAATGCCGAACAGCACCACGCCCGCAACAGCGAGGGAATAACCGAGAGCGCGGCCCGCGCTCATCAGCACGATACCCAGAATCACAAGCCACGGACCAAGATTCGAACCGAGGTTTGCCGCCGGCACAATAAAGGAACGCAGCCACAGCGGGAAGTACCCTTGCGCATGCTGAATGGCGTGACCCACTTCGTGAGCGGCAACGCCCGCGGCAGACGCGTTACGGCCGTTATAAACTTCGGGAGACAAGTTCAGAGTCTTGTTCAGCGGATTGTAATGGTCCGACAGGAATCCATGATGCTGCAAGACCTTCACGTCGGTAATGCCAGCATCCATGAGGATTGCCTTTGCGACATCGGCACCGGTAAGGCCGCTGGAAATGCCGACTTTCTGGCCTGCGCTAAAACGAGACTTGACCATCCAGGAAACACCCCCCGAAAGGGCGAGCGTCACCAAAAGAATCATCATGTATAAAGGATCGAACATCATAGGCGCCTCCGGCGCAGTTATAAGTAAACAGGGTTTATTTTCCTGTTATAATATACAAAAGTAGACGGTAATAAACCTCAAAGGTGCGTTGCACCGAGCTCAAAACCTCATACCTACATGTCGCCGGTTTTCAGTTTGCTTCCGTCGCGGAGATTCGTGAGCACGAGCCCGAGCAACAGGTAGAATACCGCCTGCATAGCGAGCGGCAACAGAAGCGATGCCGCATCGTAAATGTCGGCGCCACGCTGTTCAATCGCAAGCCATGCCGGAATGGCAAATGTCGAGGGCAACAGGCAAGAGAAACCCTTCATCCAGGCCGGAATCAGTTCGGTGGGCCAGCTAAAGTTCGAAAGGAACAGAATCGGGATGCTCATGTACAGGAACAGTTGCATGCTCGTTTCGCGGCGCAGGAATACCTGCGAAAGCACCATCCCGAAATTGATGACCGAGAACAGGAACACGATCGCAAAGGCCACCATCGGCAAAATTTCGCCGCGGCGCGGGAATTCGAACACGTTGTACACCACAAAGTGGTAGAACAAGATAAAGCTGCAGTAATGCAAGAAGTACGCAAGCGAGCGGCCAAAGTAGCGGTAAGGCATCAGCTCATTTTCGACGGAGCTGTCGCGTTGCAATTTGCGGAACTTGCGGTGAGCACGAGCTCCGCCCAGAATGCAAATGCCAATCACCAGCGTCTGCTGTAAAATCAGTACGAGTACGCTCGGCACCACATAGTTGGAGTAGCTACCCGTGTTGTTGTACATGGTCTGCACACTGATGGGAATCGGGTCGCGCATGGCAATTGCCTTGGCCGCAGGGACTTTCTTGCCGAGGGCTATTCGCTTGACTTTGGTGGTGGCACCGACGGTGAGGGCGCAGGTCGCAAAGCCTGTCCCGATGTTTCCGTGGAGCATCACGTAGGCACCGTGCGTGAACACGTTCACGTTCGCCTTGCCGCCGTTGCGGAGCGTCTTTTCCATGTCCTTGGGAATTACCATGAAACCGTAGATTTTTTCGTTCGCTAGGGCGTCTTCGGCCTCGCGGATATCCGAAAATACATAGCGCACATCAATTTGCTGGGCCGCGGCAGACATCTGCGTGAGTTCGCGGGACATAACGGTATGGTCCAAGTCGACAACGGCTACGGGAATTTTCGACGCGGTTTGGTTCATGTAAGGAGTCGGATAATAGAAGGCATAAAGTACGCCTGCCACTACCAACAACAGCACTGCCGCAGGGTCGGTGTAGAAAAGTTTCCATTCGGCGAACGCCACCTTGAAAAGTCGCTTAAAGAGGTCAATCATTTGCGCCCCCTTTCAGCCATATCAGAAGCGACCGCCTTGCGAATGCTTAAGTCCGAATAGACTGCGTCAGCAACATTCTTCAACTTATCCTTAAGGTGCAACTTTTCGCGGGCTTCCCAGTCCGCCTCTTTTTCTTCGGCGACTTTCCAGCGAAGCATCAAAAGCTTGGCAGCGAGCAAATGCCAGAATAAAGCCATGCACAAAAGCACCACAATCGATTCCCAGGCATGGGCCTTGCCGACCGAGCCCAAGAGCATGGTAGACTGCACCTTCAAAATATGCGTGAGCGGAAGCAGGAATGCAAAACCGCGCACCACCAAGGGCATCGCCATCACCGGGAATGTCTGGCCTGCAAACGCAAACGCGGGGCCGGCGATAACGCCCGCCACGCTCGAAGACATACGCATGTTACCCGTGATGCCCACAAAGGCGGCCCCCGCTCCGGAACAAGCGAGAATCATCGCCAACTGCCCTGCAGACACCACCACAAATTCATCGAACGTCATCGGGGTAAGCGCACGGCGAGCATACGCATACACCGCCACCATCGACAGCCACTGAATCACGACCAGCGGCAAAACCGTCGCAGCGCCAAGCACCACGCGCGAGCCGCCCGCCGCCTGCAAAAATTCGCGGACGCGGTGATCGCGGAACGGGAAACTGAAAAGGTAGACCGCCGCAAGGATTCCTGCCAGGTGGTAGATCGCCGTCACAAGACCGAGCCCCAAAAATCCCTGGTAGTTTCCGCTGAGGTTTCCGACCGACTTGAGTTCCACGCGAACGGGATCGTCCATCTGTTTGGTAAACATGTTCGCCCCGATTGTAGAAATGACGGAACGGATTTCCTTTACGGCAAACGTATTCGTGAGGTAGTTCTGCCCGCTAGAATAAACGGGGATTACCGGCGCCTCCAGGCGAAGGGCACGGTGTTCCATATCGTAAGGGAGAACGATAAACGCCTGCAGGTCGCCACGGATTACGGCATGTTCGCAGTCGCTCCTATCTTCACATTCCAGGGCCACTTCCAGAACCGGGTCCGCCTTGAGCGCCATCGTAATTTCGTCAGCAAGTTGCGATCGGTCCTGCTTTAAAATTCCAATGGGCACATGCTGGATGATTTCTGCCGAGAAAAAATTCACCATGAACGTAGAAGTGAACAGGGGCAAAATCAGGAGTACCAGCCACAGCACGATGTTGTGACTGACATAGATTTTCTTTACTGCTTTAAAAAACGATAAAAACAAACCGAATTGTCATGCCCGATTTAGTCGGGCATCTCCTGTTCTAGAAGAAAATTTATTGTATCTGTTCCACCGGGAAAAGGACGCTCATGCCCGGGCGCAGGTTTTCGATTTTCTGCTTCGGACGCAGGCGCACCTCGAAACTCTTGAGATCGAAACCGCCGCTTTCCTTGGAGCTGCGCCAGGTGGCATAGTCGCCTACCGAGGCTATGTAGCTGACTTCCATTTCGACATTCTTGTCGAGTGCCGGAATGAAAACGCTGAAGGATTTTCCCTTGGTGATGTTCTTGAGCAGGTCTTCGCGCAGGTGGAATACCGCCCAGGAATCGTCGAGGTCCGTGATGGCGACCACCGGCATGCCGGAGCCTACGACTTCGCCTTCTTCGACGAGTTTGACGGAAACTTCGCCGGCGATGGGCGCGCGGATTTTCGTTTCTTCGAGGTAGGCGTCGACCTCGGCGTTGGCGCCCTTCGCCTGGAGCACCAGGGCGTTTGCGGCGGCGCGGTCTTCGGTGCGGGCACCGGCAAGGGCCTGTGAATACTGGGCCTTGGCCGCGTCAGCGGCAGACTGCGACGCCTTCATCTGCGTTTCAGCCTCGTCACGCTTCTGGAGCGGGAGTACACCCTCATTAAAAAGCTTCTGCACACGGTCGTAGGTATTCTTTGCAAGGTTCGCCGCTTCCTGGGCACGGTCAGCCATCGCCTTTAACGCCGTAATGTCTTCGGAACGCGCCCCGTTCTTCGCCTTGTTCGCCTGGGCGCGAGCCGCTCCTAGGGCACCCTGGGCCTGAATCTTTTTTGCCTCGATTTCGGGACTACTGATAAGGGCAACAATGGCACCCTTTTCAACCACGTCCCCTTCGCGGAAGAAGAGGTTTTCGACACGGCCAGGAACCTTGCCCGCCACAAGCACGCGACGAGCTTCCATTTGTCCCTGCAGGTAAGCGTTTCGCGGTTCCGTCGCGAACTTCTGCAAGGTGACGATACCAAGGACAATCAAGGCAATCAATGCCAAGACGACCAGAATTTTACCGATTGCTTTTAAAACGTTCATGGTTGACTCCAGTTAAAAAGTAGGAAGTTGGCAGTAGGACGAAGTCCGTTAGTGGTTAGGGAGTGCGGGGTTCGCCGTATCAGCAGGTGTAGGCTCAGCAATCTTTGCCGAATCGGCAACCGGTGCGGCAGCGGGAACAGCAACGGGTTCGGCGGGCTTCGGTTCCTCAACCTTCGTTTCCTCTACCGGTTTTACATCCTTAATCATTTCACCGGCGTTCGCCACCTCGCCGCTCGCTTCCAGAAGTCCAAGCCATGCAAGCACGGCATCGTAATGGGCCTTAAGGTCAGCCACCTGCAAGCGCGAAAGGGCTAGTTCGGCATCGACCACATCGAGGCCTGTCGCAAGCCCCGCCTCGTAGGCCAAAGTCTGACTACGGTGAGCCTCTTCGGCAAGTTCACGGGTTTTCTTCAAGCTTTCAAGGCGACTCTTGGCATGTTCCATTTCGCGCCAACGCTTTTCCACGAGGAGCCCGATGTTATCCATCGTCTGTTCTTCCATGCTTGAAAGCGAACGGTCAAGAGCCTTTGCGTTACTCACCTTAGAACGTGTTTCGCCGCCCTTGAACAAGTCCCACTGCATCTTGGCACCCACGGCCCAGTCCGGTTCCAAGAGAGTCAAGTCTCGGGTATAGAGTTCCTTGTAAGCAAACAGGGCCACCGTCGGGTAGTAATCGGCACGGGCTGCACTCACGGCATCCTGGCTACGCTTGCGCTCGGTACGCAACTGGCGCAATCCCGGATGTCTGTCTAAGGCAAGGCGCTTATACTCGTCCATGTCGATTGTCTGCTCCGGCGCCATCACCGGCGTAATTGCAGTGATGTTCGTATCGGTATGCAACAGGCTTGCAAGGGCAAGCTTCGCGAGCGTCTGATCGCGATAGGAATCTTCCAGGGCGTTTTCAGCTTCCGCCAAGGCGACTTCGGCACGCAGGCGTTCCGCCTTGCTGATCTGGCCACCTTCTTCGAGTTTCTTGGAACGCGCCAGGTGTTCTTCCAGATTTTTCCTGGTGCTTTCACGAAGCACCGTCAACTCTTCCGCCAAGCGGAGCGTAAAATACTTGGTCGCCACATCCATCAGGATTGTATTTTGCGCCATGTCGAACGCCGCCTTTTTCGCATTCACGTTCTCCTTGGCCGCATCGTAGGCAGAATAAATCTTGAAACCCGTAAAAATCGGCCAAATGGCCGTCAGGCGCGCATTGAAAAACACGTCATCCTGGACCTTCATCCTAAAATCGGCATCGTCTATCTGCGACTTGGCACCTTCTAACTGCAGCCGAGTTTCAGCCTCGTACTTGTCCGCATTTTCTTGCGCAATTTCCTTCGCCGACTTTCCACCTAGTTTATCGCTAGCAAAAGCTGCCGCCTGTTCGTCGGAAAGTCCCTTGGCCTTAGCCCCCTGATAAGCCTGCTGATAGCCCGCATCCGCCTTGTTGTAGGCATCGATATACGCCTTGGAATAGGCTGCGGCAGGCCCCACCGTTGCAAGGCCGCCAGCAAGGCCACTCATGGCATTCTGAATTTCGCCCAGGTCAATGTAAATAGGGTCGTTAATCTTTGTAACGCTAGCCGACAACGTCAACTGAGGCATAAAACGTGACAAAGCCTCGGATTGTCCGCTTTCAGCCATATCGACCTTTGCCCTTTCGGCCTTAATCTGCGAATTCCCCGCTTTCGCCATACTAATGGCATCGGAAAGCGAAATGGGCGCAGCAGAAACAGCGACACACGTCGCCAAACCCAAAATCACGCACTTTTTCATAACACTCTAAAGATACATAAAAAAAAGGAATTAAGCCACCCGTTTCATAATTTCTTTTTACATACATTGAAAAATGGTAGAAAAGAGACCTAGACACGAACGTGTCATCCTGGAGCGAAATCACGAAGTGATGGAGTCGAAGAATCTCTAGTTGAATGAGGTTCCTGCCTGCACTGTGGTTCGACAAACTCACGCTTCGCAGGCTCGCTAACCTTACTAAGGTCCCTGAGCTTGCCGAAGGGCCAAAGCAAAGTCGCAATTCTCCTTTTTTTGTATATTCTTCCGCGAAAAGATTTAATTTTTGCGTTTTTTCGGAGATTTTATGGATTTAGGTGCACTTCATTTTCAGAATCCCGAGGCCTTCTGGCTCCTACTTTTGGTCCCTGTTTTAGTCGGTTGGTACGTCTATCGTGAACACCGCCGCAAGAGTACCATCAAATTTCCGGCCCTTTCGATTGCCAAACGCGCCGTCCCGAGCAGACGCGTCCGTTTCCGCCATATCGTGCCGATTTTGCGCCTTGCCGCCCTTGTGTGCTTTGTCATGGCACTTGCCCGTCCACAGAACGCCATGGAGGTGGAATACACCTCTACCGATGGAGTCGACATCATGCTCGCACTCGACGTTTCCGGCTCCATGGGCACGCTCGACATGCTCACCCGCATGGAACAGGCGAAACTCGGCGTCATGAACGCCGAACGCCTCCTGAAATCCGGCGACTACTGGAAATACAGCCGCCTGGGTTACGCCCAGCAGGTGATTGCAGACTTTATCCAGAAACGCCACAGCGACCGAATCGGCCTTTCCGCTTTCGGAGCCCGCTCCATTACGCAGTGCCCGCTCACGCTCGATTACGGCTCGCTGCTTGAAATTCTGAAAGCCACCGACGACCTCGCCCGCGATTCCATTATGAACAGCCGTACCGCCATTGGCGACGGCCTGATGAACGCCCTTGCAAGGCTCCAGAAATCCGAAGCCAAGTCCAAGGTGGTGGTGCTCTTGACCGACGGTCGCGACAACGCAAGCCTCGTGCCCCCGATGCGTGCCGCCGACGTAGCGCAGTCGCTGGGAGTCAAGGTCTACACGGTCGGTGTAGGCAAGAAAAGCGGCAAGATTCTCGCCTTCCAGCAGAATCCGTGGACTGGCGATATTTCCTGGGGCGAACGCGACATCACTCCCGAAGAAGGCATCGACGAGAGTGTGCTGAAATCCGTTGCCCAAAAGACCGGAGGCCGCTTCTACCGCGCCGAGAACAAGGAAGAACTCGAAAAGATCTATTCCGAAATTGACGAACTCGAAAAGACTGAAATCGAGACAGTCGCCTACGCCCGCTACGCCGAAAAGTTCTACCCGTGGCTTTTGGCAGGCGCCCTGCTCATTTTACTTGAACTGTTGCTTGCGAATACGCGCTTCGTGCGCATTCCGTAATGGAGGTGTTGAATGCGATTTGCTGAACCGATGTTCCTGTGGGGACTCTTAACGCTCCCCCTGTTTGCGCTCCTTTTTGTGTATGCCTATCACCGTCGCAAGAAGCTTGCCGCCCGCTTTGTTTCGCTTTCGATGTTGCCCAAGCTTTCGACATCCGTTTCGCCGTGGCGCCGCCTTGCGAAAGTAACGCTGCTTCTTTTTGCGATAGCCTTCCTGTTCGTCGCCCTTGCACGCCCGCAATGGGGACGCAAGATGGAACACATCGAGCGCCGCGGCCTTGACCTGGTGCTGTTGCAGGACATTTCTCTTTCGATGCTCGCCGAGGACGTGAAGCCGAACCGACTCACCCGTAGCCGCCACGAAATTTCTTCGTTCCTGGAATCGCTTTCGGGCGACCGCGTGGGACTTGTGGCATTCTCCGGTGAAGCCCAGGTGATGGTACCACTCACCCTCGATTACGGCACCGTGCAGATGATGCTCCGTGAACTTACTCCGGGCTGGCTCATGCCGGGAACGAACCTCGAAAACGCTATCCGCAAGGGAATGTCCCTTTACAAGAATTCCGGTAGCGCAGGGCAGTATTCCGTGATGATCCTGATGAGCGACGGCGAAGAACTCGAAGCCGCCGCCGTCAACGCCGCGAAGGAAGCCGCCGAGATGGGCATCCGCATCTACACCATCGGCATAGGCTCCCGCGAAGGCGTGCCTATTCCCGTACCTTCGAAGAATGGCGAAGTCGCCTACAAGAAGGACATGCAGGGAAACATCGTCACGACCCGCCTCGAAGACGGCACACTGCAAGAAATCGCAAGCGTCACCGGTGGCCTGTATTTTTACGCAAGCCCCGGCGAATTCCAGTTGCAGAAGGTGCTGACTGAAATTGCAAGCCTCGAAAAAAAGGACCAGGCATCCGACCGCATGGAAAATTACCAGGACCGTTACCAGATTTTCCTCGGACTGGCCGCCCTCCTGTTCCTGATCGAAGCGCTCGTGTCTGAAAGGGGCCGCAAGCGTCGCATCGGAGCCGGACGATTCAACTAAAGTTACACGCTATTTGCACGTTTGATTAAAATGCAAAAATCTTTTTAGGTGCATTTCTACACCTTTTTTGCTATTATTCCAACATGGTGTAAAAAAATAGGGTGGAATTCCCCCGAATCCCCCTATTTAAATAGGTTAGTTTGGTTTTTGTTCATCCAATTTTACACAAATAGGTATTAAATTTACTCCTTATTAAAGTAAATTTTGGGTGAAAAGAAAAAGTTAACCAACGGAGTATCTATGCTCGACCTATTAGCCGTCCAGTCCGGCACCGCCAATGCCTCCCTTATTACATTGGCGTACACTTTGATCCTTACGTTTATCCTGTCCTCGATTATCGCCTGGACCTACGAAAAGACGTTCCTCGGACTTTCGTATTCGCGCAATTTTGTGCAGGCAATCGTGCTGAGTGCCGTGGTCGCCGCAACGGTGATGCAGGCCATTGGCGACAACGTGGGCCGCGGTCTCGGTATGATGGGCGCTCTTTCCGTGGTTCGCTTCAGAACAAGCTTTAAGGACCCGCGCGACATCATGTTCGTGTTCGCATCGCTCGGCGCCGGTATCGGTTGCGGCGTGTACGCCTGGGGAGCCGCCGTCGGCGGAACAATCGCCTTCAGCATCGTCGCCTTCCTGCTTTCGCGCACGGGACTTGGAACCAAGCACTTCTTTGACGGCATGCTCCGTTTTGCTCTCCCGAACGAGCCCAAGGTTCGCGGCCAGATCGAAGACATCATGAAAAGCAGCCTCAAGACATTCATCTTGATTACGATGCGCGAAGTGGACGGCGGTGCCCGCCTCGATGTCGCCTACCAGATTCGCCTGCGCGCCACCAAGCCGGCAGCAGAAATCCTGAGTGATCTTTCCAAGATCGAGGGCATCTCGGACGTGCAGTTCATGATGCAGGACGCCACGACGGAAATGTAAGGGAGACCGTATGAACAAGCTTAGTGATATGCTCGATAATTTTTGGAACACGCACAAGTCTAACGCCGGCGTCGCCTACGTTTACGGACACAAGCTTTCAATCGCCTGGATCCTTTGCGTCATCATCGCGATTGTCCTTGGGTTCATGTACCAGGGCAAGATTGCGACCTTCCAGGGAATTGCGGAAGCCGCCGAAACGACGATCAGCGTACCGAGCCCGACCGAAGTGGTCAAGGTGCACGTGATGCCGGGTCAGGCCATCGAAGCCGGAGACACCATCGTTGAACTCAACCGCCCGGACCTGACGCTGCGCATCGCCGAAGTGACCCGCGAACTGGACGCAAGTGCAGGCCGCAGCAATCTTTCCGCCGCAGACATCGACCAGAAGGTCGCAGCGGTCAAGGCAGAACTTGCCACAAAGACTCTCACGCTCAAGTCCGAAATCAACAGACTCGAAGCCGAGTACAAGAAGAACAAGGAAATTGCCTCCAAGCTCAAGAGCCTGAAGGGTTCCAGCGCCGATAGCGACGGCAAGGACGCCATGGCCATGCAAATCAAGAGCTTGAAAAACGAACTGGCTGTCGCAAACGCTAACGCGAACGAACAGATCAAGCTCCTGAAGAGCAGCAACCGCCTGCAGAAGGATGCCGGCAAGAGCGAAGTCGAGAACCTGAAGAAGGAACTCGAAGAACTCAAGAAGCAGCAAGAAGAACTGGTACAGATTGCCAAGGAAAGCTGGGTCGTGGGTTCCGTGAACGTCCATGACGGCGAAAAGGTTTCAAGCTTTGCTCCCATTGTCACCCTCACCCACAAGTCCCCGACGCTTGTGCGCGGCTACATTCACGAAAAGATGCACCAGCGCATGGATATCGGCGAAAAGGTCAAGGTGAAAACCCTGAGCGGAACCGGCAAGGCAATCAAGGGCAAGGTGGTCGGTCTTTCTAGCCGCATCGTGGAATTCCCGGTGCGTATGTGGAAAATGCCCGAAATGCCAATCCACGGCCGCGAAGTCATCATTACGATTCCTGCCGAAAATCCGTTCCTTCTGGGAGAAATGGTCACTATTTCGGAGTAAGTTCCATTAACGTCATTGCGAGCACCGTAGAGTGCGAAGCAATCTATTGAATGAAATACTTTATGAATCGCTTTGCTTTTATGTCTTTGTTTGTCGCAGCTCCCTTGATGGCCGCTCCCTTGACTTGGGAAACGCTTGTCCAGTCTGCAGACCAGGATGTGCGTTATCAGGCTTCTCAAAAGCGTGCAAACATTGCGACCTCCCGCAACACCAAGTTGTGGGAAAAGCTTGAACTCCGTTACAAGCTCGACGGCTTCAGCTTTGCAAGCCACGACTTTGAACTCCGCGTCACCCCGAAGGCATTCGGCGAAGGGGCTGCAGACCGCGCCCATTACGAGGCCCAGATGGCATACGCGAACGCGCACCTTGCCGAAGACCGCGCCATACTGCTTTACGACCGTTACGAGCGCGCCATTCACTACGTCTTGCGCAAGCGCATCAACCAGCTGAACGCAGAACTCCTGCAGGTGAACTCTGACCGCATCGAAGTCCTCCACATGAAAGCCGGTTCCGCCAGTTTCAATCCGCAAGACCTGATGTCCGCTCTCGAAAAGGAAGCCTCCATCAAGGCAGCCCTCATTAACGACACCAACTCGCTCAAGTACTCCGAATCAAAACTCCACCTGTTCGCAGGGGATTTCGACAGCATCGAACTCGATACCAGCTGGCTTCCGACCATGGAAGAAATCGAGGCTCAGCTGAAAGACGGTGTAGAAGTCAATGACAAGTTCCCGCTGCTCGCCAAGGCGAAAAGCAGGATGGATTCCGAAAAGGCACGCGGCAAGCAGGACGTCGCTAGCCGCCGCGACTACATTTCGCATATCGGAATCGGATATTCCATGAAGATCGAGTCCTTGATGAAAAAGTACAAGGACATCAGCTACAAGGATGTAACGGCAGGCGACTACACCGACTTCTACGACGAATACATGCAAAGCGGCGGTTGCGACGGCGATTACGAAAACTCCGTCTGTAAGGGTTCCTACGCAAACGACTACCTGCTCGAAGCGCTCGTCGACGACAAGGATGGCCGCCGTACCCGCGACAAGTTCTTTGCAAACGTCGCCATCAAGCTTCCGTTCTTTGATTCGAACAAGGACAATGACCTGCGCAACCAGGTGGCTGACCTCGATGCCGAAGGCGACTACATGGACGAAGTCCGCGACGTGAACCAGAAGGTCGGAAAGATCGTAGAACAAATTAACGTTCTCATGGCCCAGTGGAAGGTGCAGAAGGAATTCGTCGAAAAGGTGAACGCCGGAAGCATTTTCGAACAGTTTGCAAAGGACGCCGGTTCCGATCCGCTGCTCCTGCTGCGTGCACGTGAAAGCGCCATTGAAAGCGAACTGAGCGCCACCAAGCTCGAAGACGACATTTTCAGCCTGTACCTGGAACTCTTGCAGTATGCGGGAGTGCTTTCCCAGGAAGGTGTGCAGAACCACCTAGTAAGGGGGCTCAAGTAGTATGGCCGAAGCCCGCGGATTCAGTCTTCTCGAAAGGTTCGAACTCAAGTACCACATTCCCGTGGAATGGGCGGACCGTATCGGCGCATTCCTCGCCCCCTACTGCGAAGAAGACTATTACTCCAAGATAACCCCGGGCGGTTTCTACTGGATTACGAACCTCTACCTGGACTCGCCCACCTGGACTTTCCTCGGCTGGAAAAAGAAACAGCTCCTGGACCGTTTCAACATGCGCATCCGCACCTACGGCGAACACCCCGCCCAGGAAGGAACGTTCCATTTCGAATGCAAGCGGAAAATCAAGAATATCTGCTACAAGAGCCGCGGAACCGTCAAGGGGATTAACCCCGGCGAAGTCTGGCACATGAAACCCGAGGACTGGCCGTGCAAGGGCGAAAAGGACCGCAAGTACGTCAAGGATTTCCTGTATAAGACCGAACTCTACAACGCCCACCCGCGCCTTTTGACGCAATACAAGCGTCGCGCCTGGTTCGGACTCCGCGAAGAGTACTCGCGTGTAACGATCGACACCGGAATGCGCTTTAGGGAAGAAAACGGATTCGACTACACGGTAGACCCGCACTACATGCATTCCACAGGAATTCCCCGCTTTTTCCAGCCCGGTTGCGACGCCGTGCTCGAACTCAAGTGTCCGTGTTCGCAGGTGCCGTACTGGATGTTCGACCTCATCAAGTTCCTGAACCTGAAACACGCCGCGTTCTCGAAATTTGGCAATGCAGCCGCCGAATGGAAACGCGTGTACGAAAATCCGAGACGTTTCAAGACCCCCTATTGGACAAAACTCGGATTACCGATCGAAGAAAATTTGTTAAATAGAGAATGTGTATAACAAAGGATACCTCTATGGATATCAAAAAATTATTTGCAATGGGTCTCGGAGTATCCGCAATGGCATTCTTTGCGGCCTGTTCCGACGACAGCTCCTCTGCAACGGAACCTGAAGCAGATTCCTCCGAAAGCAGCGAACCCGCCTCCTCCGGGGAAACGATAACGGCGATGGCCATTACCGAAATCATGTACAACGCGCCCAAGGGTTCGGAACTCGAATGGGTGGAAGTCACCATCGCAAGCGGCCCCGACCTCAAGAGCATGCTCGCCATGAACATGCGCCTGGACGGAGCAGTCAGCTTCGCATTCCCCGACGAACCGCTTGCCAAGGGCGAATACATCGTCGTCACGAACAACAGGGACCTGTTCAAGGAAACCTATCCCGACTTTAACGGAAGACTTTTCGGTCCCTGGGACAACGACCCCTCCACGGGATCGGTCGCCAAGCTTTCGAACGAAGGCGACGTGATTGACGTGAAACTTTCGAACAAAGGTGACATCAGCTGTTCGTACAGCAAGGATCCTCCGTGGCCCTCTCTTGCAAACGGCAAGGGACGTACCCTGGTGTACAAGGGCGGTAACGCCGCGCAGGCGGCGTCCTGGGGAGCAAGCGCAGAACCCAACGGAAAGCCTGGCGTCGGAGACGACAAGTGGCTTACGACCTCTAACATCCGCCTGAACGAAATCATGCCGACGACCACGACTTCGGATGCGTGGGTTGAACTTTACAACGCCGGTTCCGAACCGGTTGACGTGACCGGCTGGGTATTCGAATCGAAAATCCGCGATCAGAAGCTTTCTATTAAGGAAGGCACCGTTCCCGCAGGCGGATACCTTGTCCTGGAAGCCAAGACCAGCTTTGACGAAGAACTGATCGTAAGCGACATCGGCGGCGCCTATTACCTGTACGGTGCCACCGACGGTGACGAATCCAGTCTGTTGCTTCCGTCCAGCAAGCTTTCGAGCGGTGTTGTGGACCTGAGCGACGGTTCTACGGCACAGGGCGCCCTGAAGACCGCCACCAAGGGCGAAGCGAACTCCGCGCTCTACATCGGAAGCCTTATCATCAACGAAATCCAGTACCACCCGAACGCAGACGATCCGAACCAGGTGGAATTCCTGGAACTCAAGAACACGTCGGATGCAGCTATAGTGCCCTACGAAAAATTGACGAGCGGTGACGTCAGAGGCTGGAAAGTGGAAGGTATCAACTTCGAATTCGCAAATACCGACACCATTCCTGCCGGAGGCCTTGCCGTGCTGTTCCCTGAATCGCTCAAGACCGTCCTCGGCGAAGACGTGATTCGCAGCCGCTATTCGATCGGAAACGAAGTCAAGGTCAAGTTCTACAGCGGCAAGCTTTCGAACCGTGGCGAAACAATCGCCGTGAAAAAGCCCTACTTCCACCAGAAAGATGCAAGCAATCCGCTGAACGACCAGTGGTTCTACGACTGGTCCGATGCGACTCTCTATAGCGATAACTGGAGCGGTAACGGAATCGACTACAAGCGCGCAGACGGTTACGGATACAGTCTACAGCGCAAAGACACGAGCACCATGGGCTACGAAGCCTCCGCGTGGACCGTAGGAGAACCGACCCCCGGAAAGTAATCCCGGCTTTTCTAGCTCAAACGGCGCCTTAAGTCAGGCTATCGCATCATGTCGCAGATTTCCTGACCGATGGCGCCATTTTGTATGGTCGTCATCAGCAGGCGCTGTTCAATTTCGGCAGGAGGATCGAAGGTTCCCTTAAACGGGATTTCTCCTTTCGATTCGCAATAATCAAGCAGAAGGCGTTCGCCTAGTGCAGCATGCAAGGCAAGACTTGTGTCGATGTACTTCAGGTGAGTAGGCTCTTCCAGCTTAAAATTCAGCGGGGCCTTTCCGTTAAGCACACGCGACTTGGGAACGATTTCGCCAAATTCGTCTTCGACACCCATATTGGCAACGACCAGTTTCGGCTTTGCAAGAATCGCCGAGATGGCGGCCCAAGTCAGGGCACTCTTTACGCCCGTCGCCGTCACCAAAAAATCAGCCTCGGCAATCGCTTTCGAGACCGCATTGTCGTCCATGAAGTTTTCGATTCGAACATCATTGTTCGAAAGCGTTCCGCTAAAATCCGAAGCCGTATTCACCACGCGCGTATCGGTAATGGCGCAAACTTCCATACCACGGCGCACTCCCTGGAGCGCAATACCGCAGCCGACCTTGCCACTTCCAAATACCACAAGGCGCTTGCCTTCGAACTGGCCATAGCCCGACATTTCCAGGCCGCGGAAAAAGCCGTCACCCGTTCCAAGCACTGTCTCGACGCGCTTTACGATTCCGCTATCCGCGACATACACCGGAAGTTCCGACTTTTCATAGAACTGAACGCCGCTACGTGTCAGTTCGACAAAGCCCTTTTTCGGCTTGCAGAAAGAAAACTGACCCGCACAATCCAGAATCAGGTCGAAATCGTCCTTGACCGTTCCATTACGGATATCCATGTCCGTAATCACGGCAATGCCATTCTTACGAATCAGGTCAATCACCTTCTGGTCGTGGGGAACCGACGCGGCCCCGTCGCACTCGGCATAGCCCACCGTCAAGTGCGCACCACCGGCCAGAAGTGCCATGTACTGCACCAAAGTATTCCTAAAAATCGGCGTGCCCACGAGAATTTTCAGGCCCTCGAAAGGACGGGTCGAAATCCACTGGTCGGCAAGTAAAGCTAAAGCGGGATATTCCCTAGGATCGTAATTTTCGCTGATGATATCCGAAAAAAGCATGGCGACAAATTTAAAAAAAGCCCACTCCCATGGCAAACAAGAGAGCGGGCATGCAAAATTGATTTACTTATTTTTCAGCAAGAAACCGGCAACGGACTTTTCGCGGACAAATGTTTTCTGCGCCGCTGCCTGCACGTCGGCGGCACTTACCTGGTTCAGGCGATCGGCCCACTTCAGGAAAATGCGGTAGTCACCAAACATTTCGTACCATGCAAGCATCGTGGCCACGTTTTCCATATCGGTCAGGCTACGCACAAGGCCCGCATAGGCGCGGTTTTTCACCTTCTGGAAATCACGTTCGGAAACCGTTTCGGTCTTGAGCTTTTCCAGTTCTTCCCATACAACCTTTTCGACCTTTGCCGGATCGGCATCGGGCCGCATGTTCACCGTCACGCCGAATTCCGAAATGTACTTGTTCGGGCTATTGCTTGCAGACACGCTCACGGCAAGCTTTTCCTGTTCTACCAGGCGCTTGTAGAGCCTGCCGGAACGGCCGTTCAATACCCCTTCGGCGATGTCGAGCGGATAGAGGATGCTGTCGCCCACTTCGGGGGTCTTAAAGGTCAGCGTATACATATTCGGCGCATCGGGACGTTTCACCGTCAGGCGCTTTTCGCCAGCCTGCTCCGGATCGCGAATGGTAAGCGGCGGGAAAGCCTCCCCGGTCGGAATCGGGCCGAAATACTTTTTCACCATTTCCATCGTCTCGGCCGTGTCGAGGTCACCTGCAAGCACCAGAATCGCATTGCGCGGCTTGTAATACTTGCGGTAATGTTCATCGGCCATTTCACGCGTGAGGTTCATGATGTCGCTTGGCCAGCCGATTGTCGGTACGCGGTAGGGGAAAGCCTCGTAAATCATTGAATTGAGCGTCTCGGAGAACCGGCCTGTCGGACGGTCGTCGTAGCGCATACGGCGTTCTTCGCGCACCACCATGCGTTCGGAATAGAATTCACGCAGCACCGCATTTTGCATACGGTCGGATTCCAGCCACATGAAAAGCTCAACCTTATTTTTGGGAAGGGTCACGATGTAGGCCGTCATCAAGTCGGTTGTAAAGGCGTTCAGACCCGTGCCCCCTGCCGACTGGTAGGCGCTCCAAAGTTCGTCCTTCACAAAAATCTTGCGGTGTTCATTCAGCACGGAATCGTGTTCGGCGGTGAGCTTTTTCACCGTTGCCGTGTCACCGGCCAAAATAGCAGGGCGAATAAGGGCCTGCAGGCTATCCTGCGTCGCCATGAACTTGGCATCGGCAATGCTGTCGGTAATGCCGACTTTCTTGGAACCCTTGAAAAGTTCATGTTCCAGAATATGGGCAAGACCGGACTTTCCCGGAACCTCGTGCACGGAACCCGTCACATAGAACAGGCGGCAGCTCACCGTAGGAGCCTGCTTGTTTGGATGCAAAAGAACCGTGAGCCCGTTAGGAAGAACTTCCTTATGGACATTCAAATTCACTTCGGCCTGCGCCGGCACCATCAAGGAAAGAGCCCCGAAAAGGACCAGGCCCAGCCACGAAAATTTCCGATTCAAATTCTTGCACTGCATAAACTCAACCTTTCCTACCCTTCCGCAAACTTCGCTATTTCCTGACCGATTTCGCGAGCCTTCTGCGGATTTTCGTTGTAGATAGCATCAATCTTTTGGCAACCGAGTTCCAGAAGTCTGCGGGCAGTCGCCGAATCACGCTTTGCACGCAAGTCGCGGAGCGCAAGGTCAATCAACTTGACATCGGCCTGCACCGGGTAGCCCTTCATGAATTCATAAAACAATTTGATCTGTTCCTTGTACTGTTCCTCGGTTTCGAGAGCAAGCAAAAACGGAATCACGCGCGTATTCAGGAGCGTACCTAAATCGCCCATGAAAGTATTCAGCGTGACCCCCTTCGGGAATAGTTCCTCGGAATCTTTCTGCAAGTCGTCGGTGTCCACGAATTCGCCCGTTTCAAGCTGCGAAAGCGCATCGTTCAAGAAATCCATTTCCTTTTTGCGGGCCTGTTCACGGAATCGCGCCTGGTAATAAATCGGGAGTGTCGTAAGGCAGAAATGCGCCTGCCCCGCACCGATAAATTCACCGATGTAATAGATGTCGGCATCTTCGGCGAGAATGTCCTCTTCGCGGGTAAAGTTTCCAATCTTTGCCGGAATCGGGATGACTTCCATGCTCGAAAGTTCATGCAGGCGTTCACGCACAGTATCAACATCCATATCGGGCGGAAGTTCCACGCCGTCGGCCTGCATCGATTCCAGCATGTCGTTGATTTTGTCGTCGACAGCTCGGTCAATCGCCTTCTTGCTAGGTACACGCGGCGAGAACATACGGAAATCCCCTTCGAGCGCCAAGAGCCCGTTCTTGATCATGTCATCGAACGGGGAGCCACTTTCCTGTTCATCGGGGTTTGGCAAAATCTTGGCGTAGGCAATCATGCGCCCGCACAGGTTATCGTCGTTTCCTTTTTTCTGCTCAATACCTAACATACAGGGAGCAATATAGTAAATCCACAAAAGAACGGGCTACGCCCTACAGACGAGAGACGAAAGACGAGAGAAAAACCGGACGAGTCATTTCACGCGGATGATTTGATGACGGAATACGGAGCCGTAGCCCTTCTGCATCAAATACAAGCCCGGAGCAAGATTTTCCGTCTCTAGCGAAGCTCCTTCGCGCAGCAACTGTCCCGTCAAAGTAAACAGCCGCACGCGAGTTGTCGGATTTCGCTGCAGAGTAGGCGTTGCAAGCCCGCGAATTGACGTGGTTTCGTCCGCCTTGATTAGCTTCAGTTCCAGCTGATCGAGGTTAGGGCCGTCGTTACCGCCAATGGTCGCAAACGTCATGTAGCTTGCACCCTGGGGAAGTTTCGTATCGAGCGAAAGCGTTTCCCAGGTTGTCCAGTTGGCCGTCGCCTCGAAAGTCAATGTTTCGGCATCTTCGCAACCGTCAATTCCGGCAGAGCAAGTTCCTGGAGCGGCCACCGCGAGACTACGGGCCTTGCCACTTCCATTCGCATAGCGTACCACAACTTCGTACTGGCCCCCCACCTCGGCATAAACAGGAACCAAGACCATACTGAGGTCTCCCGCCCCATAGTTCACAAAGCCGTTTCCGTTAAAGCCCGCATTGTTGCTTTCTGCAGCGGCATTCGTAATGATTCCGTCTTCCACCTGGAACACCGTCGTTCCCTCTGCTGAAAAACTCGGGATAAGTTCGATGTCGCCCATTGCCGTGATTTCGACCGAGGCTTCGCCTGCATCAATCAAGCTAGCGCTCTTTCCGCTCCAGCCCGCAAAAGCCCAACCTTCGTTCGGCTTCGCTGTGAATGTCGCAGTTTTACCTTCTGCCACCTTGCTTCCCGAAAGCGAGGTTTCCACCTTGCCGCCAATGGCATCACCAAGCGTTACCTTGTAGTAATTCACATTCGCTTCAACAGTTTCAACTTCGTTCGAATAGGCACCGAGGCCACCCACGCTGTTCGCTGCACGCACCGTAATCTTGGAACCCGTCGCAACGCCATCAAGCGAGAAACTCGGCGTAATGACATTCGCCTTGTACTTGCCGTTTACGAACACAACCCAGGCGCGAGCATTATCGTCATTGTTCCAGACAATTTCGGCGCCCTCCTGTTCAATTTTCGGAGCACTCACCTGAGCCGTCAACTGGGTCGGATCCCAATCATCGCTTCCCTTGAGGACATTTGCGAGCGTGTAGTTGGCAGCATCGTTTGCGTTCCAAACCGTCTTGAGCGTAGTCGCCGTCGATTTGTCTTTACCGCCGTTAAAGTAAGTTTTGCGCCAGCTTGTATTTACCGCATTGCCGTTACCATCCTTGCTGTTGTATTCGCCAAATACCTGCGGAGCGGAATTCATATCTTCGGCCCAGCCTTCGCCCTTGGGCTGCGCAATCATCTTCGTATTCAAAAAGACCGTTTTTGCATGTCCCCAGGAACGTCCCAAATAGAAAGTCCCATTGAATCCGCCATTGCTTACGGTAATGATCGCGTTGTTGAATACGTACCCCCAATTCCCCGGATTCTGCGAAGCGGTAATGTAGCCGCCGTCTCGCGTCATCACGAGCTTGGTTCCTTCAAAGAACACATCGCCACCACCGCAGATAAAGTCTACCGTGCCATCGATTTCGCCGCCTTCCCAATAGGTGCGTCCCTTCTTGGTGTAGTAGGTATCCTGGCCACTCAGCAGCCGCACATTCTTGAAGACAAACTTGTCGCCTTCGTTCTGTTGCAGAGCCACCTGCCTACAAGCACTTTGTCCGCAAGCAGTGCTCCTATTCTGCAGGGTAATATCCTGCATGTACATATTATTGTTTTTAGGGAAATAAAGCGTCGCCGTGGTGCTGATGCCTTCGGAGTCCGTCGTATTCCAGATAATCGTCTTGTCTACCGATTGTCCAACGATAGAGACGTTTGAAGCGTCAAAAACCGATTTGCCGTTTCCATCACCCGTCACGGGCCTAATATTATATTCGCCATCGGGAACAAAAATAACGAAGCGGTTGCTTTCAGATGCGCCCGAACTTTTTGCAGCCGCAAGCGCTGCCTTGAAGTCACCATCGACACCAAGCACAAAATTGATTTTCTTTTTTTCGACAGCGGATACGGAGATCGCCACGCCCAAAGTGGCACAAAGAAAAACTTTATTCAACATGTCATCTCGCTCCGTTCACGCGGAAAATTTTGCCGTTCTTGCGTTGCAGATAAACGCCTGCACTTGCACCACCCACGCGACCAAAGACAATGTAATAGCGGTCCTTCGCCGGCTGAACAGAACGGAAGCCGCGCGCACCAATCGCAGTTGTACTATCTCCCAGCTCCGACAAATCCACCTTACCAGCGTACAAGTCCTCGCTCATCCAGCCAATGTAATCGATGTTCGCCATACCATCACTCGAGAGGCTTGTAAACTTGAGTTCGCTGTAGCCCGTATCAAGATCGATTTCCACCGACTGCGTTTTCCAGGACGTCCAGGCACCGGTCGATTCCATGCTACCGTCGGTCAAAAGTTCCTTGTCACCCACGCTAATGCTGTAGCCACGAGCATCTGTTTTCCCATTTGCAAAGTTGATGTACAGCGTGTACTTACCCGCCTTCGCAGCCGTTACACCGTAAGTTACGAAGCTACCCTTTTCGTTATCCACGTTGGCATAACCCTCGCCCACAAAACCCGAATTTGTCGTTTCCCTGACGCCCTTGATATCTACAAAGCTCACGCCATCGATGAATGACTTGCAGGAATCACTCCCGCAAAGTGCCGCCGGCGGAGGCGGCTCCACATAAGTGCCCGTCGCCTTTTCAAGCGCTTCCAAATATGCAGCTTCCGTCGAAAGGATTGCGCTGCCGTAGTCGCCCGCCCACTGGTAACCCGTGCGGCGATCTTCGCTAATTTTACTGAAGTCCTGCGTCTTGGTGCTTGCGCCACCGCGGTCGCAGTAGAAGTAGTCGTCGCTATTCACTTCATAAAAGCGGAACCACAGCGAAGAGCCCGACTTGTCTACAACGCCGGCCGTCTTGCTAAAGGCCTTGTCTTTCAACCTGTTTTTCTTGTACCAAGCAATGGCGCCCTTGACTGCATTCTGAATCGCTTCGGTCTGTTTCGGCCAGTTCATCAGGAACCACACTACGCCCATCGATTCGTTGCCGGACTTGCTCGGGAGTTCGTAGGCGCGGGCACCTACCGGAGCGAGGCTGTTCGTGTCATGCTGGGCGCACCACACCGTCAGATTCCCGTTGTTCACAATCTGTGCCTTGAGCAAGTAGTCAATCGCCTTGTCCAGCGCGCCCTGCATCTTGCTGCGAGTAGCCTCGTCAATAATGTCGCTATCGAAAGGCGAAGTCTTGTTCGCGATGTCCATCATGGTGACCATTGCACGAATCATGGCGTTGTCGTTCAGCGTAATCTGGTCCGAATAGTTACCGCGCTTGGGCCACACCTGCGGAAGCCCGCCCTTGGAACGCTGCATGGTCAGCAAAAAGTTCACTGCCTTGTTGAAGCTCGTCTTAAAAGCGACCTTGTAATTGTTGTTAGTCGTCTCCTTGTAACGCACTGCAAGCAAGCGCATTTCTTGAATAGTCGCGTTGTTGTCGATTGTGCCGAGGTCGCTGCCATCCTTGGCGCGCCATTCCGACTTTTGTCCGCCGGAGTAGGCACTCTTGTACTTGTCGGCCATCGCCTTGTAAAAACCGCCGTTGCTTATTTGCCACGTGGTCATGTTGTAGGTGTACTGGTCGATATCCATGCTGCCCGCGGCTTTGGTAAGCTCCGAATAACCGCGATAAGAATTAATCTTCGAAACAGCCGTCGAAGGGGGAACATAATCCGCCGCAAACGACGACAACGCTAAACCGAGCACGCCCAATACCGGCGCCGACCATTTCCAAACACTCATAAAAACCTCATCCCGCGAAACCGCGCAAATTCTCTTCTAAATCTATGTTATTTTCGGGAAAAGCGGTAATTACAAAAATATTTCTGTCTACATTTTAAGACAAAAATTAACCAGAAACGACAATGTTTCCCAGATTTTTACACGAATAGAAGTCCACGATTAAAGACGCAAGGCGGAAGAAGATAAGTCATTGAGCGAACATTCGTCGGGCGAAGCCCGAGGCCATGTGAGCGAGATGAGCTTATCTCTGGAGCCGATATAGCGTTAGGGATAGTTACCCGAAGGGCCGAGACTACAGGCTCGGCGAGCGGAGCGAGTATAGCCCGACCCGGCAAGCAGGGGAACGCCCTGAATTTTCTATCTTTGGGCTCGTATGAATACCAAGATTTACTATACCCTGACTGACGAATCGCCGTTCTTGGCGACTCAATCCTTGCTCCCCATCGTGCGCGGTTTTGCAAAGGCCGCTGACATCGATGTCGAAACCAAGAACATCTCCCTGCCGGGCCGCATTTTGGCCGCTTTCGGCAAGGCATCTGACGACCTGGATTTCTTGGGCAAGCTCACGCTAGACCCGAGCGCAAACATCATCAAGCTCCCGAACATTTCTGCTTCGGTGCCGCAGCTCAAGGCAGCCATTGCCGAGCTACAGAAGAACGGTTTCGATGTGCCCGACTATCCGGACGCACCTGCCAATGACGAAGAAAAGGCCATCCGCGCCAAGTACGACAAGGTGAAGGGCTCCGCCGTGAACCCGGTGCTGCGCCAGGGTAACTCTGACCGTCGCGCTCCCAAGGCTGTGAAGAATTACGCCCGCAACAATCCGCACAGCAACGGTGTGTGGAACGAATCGGTGAAGACTCACGTTTCGAGCATGTCTGCAAACGACTTCTACGGCAACGAAAAGTCCATCACGCTTGCGAAGGCCGACACTTTCAAGATTGAATTTGTGGATGAAGCTGGCGCCGTCACGGAACTGCGCGCTGCAAAGCCGCTCCTCGAAGGCGAAATCCTCGACGCGACCGTGATGCGCATGGCCGCTCTTGAAAAGTTTATCGCTGAACAGATGGCCGACGCCAAGGCGAAGGGTGTGCTATTCTCGGTGCACCTGAAGGCCACCATGATGAAGGTGTCCGACCCGGTGCTGTTCGGTGCATTCGTGCGCGTGTTTTTCAAGGACGTATTCGTGAAGTACGCCGACCTGTTCAAGGAACTCGGCATTGATGCGAACAACGGTCTCGGAGACTTGTACAAGCGCCTGGAAGGTAATGCTCGCGAGGCAGAAGTTCGCGCAGCCATTGACGCCGCGCTCGCCGCTGGCCCGGACCTCGCGATGGTTGATTCCGCGAAGGGTATCACCAACTTGCACGTACCTAGCGACATCATCATCGACGCCTCAATGCCCGCGATGATCCGCAACTCCGGCTGCATGTGGAATAAGGAAGGCAAGCTGCAGGAAGTCAAAGCCTGCGTTCCGGACCGCTGCTACGCCGGCATCTACGAAGCCGCCATTGAATTCTGCAAGAAGAACGGCGCCTTCGACCCGAAAACCATGGGCACTGTTCCGAACGTCGGCCTCATGGCCCAAGGCGCCGAAGAATACGGCAGCCACGACAAGACCTTTATCGCAAAGGGCAAGGGCGTCATCCGCGCCGTGAACGCAAACGGCGAAGTGCTCCTGCAGCAGGAAGTCGAAGCTGGCGACATCTACCGTATGTGCCAGGCGAAAGACGCTCCGATCCGCGACTGGGTCAAGCTCGCCGTCACGCGCGCCCGCGTGAGCAACACGCCTGCCATTTTCTGGCTGGACCCGCAACGCGCCCATGACCGCGAAATCCAGAAGAAGGTGGAAGTTTATCTGAAGGACCACGACCTGAACGGTCTTTCTATCAAGATTATGAGCCCGAAGGACGCCATCGTGGAAACCATGACCCGCGCTAAGGCCGGTCTCGACACCATCAGCGTCACCGGCAACGTGATGCGCGACTATCTCACCGACCTTTTCCCGATTCTCGAAGTCGGAACCTCCGCCAAGATGCTCAGCATCGTTCCGCTCATGGCTGGCGGCGGACTCTTCGAAACAGGTGCAGGTGGCTCCGCTCCCAAGCAGGTGCAACAGTTCCTCGCCGAAAACTATCTCCGCTGGGATTCCCTCGGCGAATACTTCGCGCTCGTGCCCGCATTCGAACAGGTCGCCTCGACAACCGGTAACGCGAAGGCTAAAGTCCTTGCCGACACGCTCGACGAGGCGAACGGCAAGATTCTCGAATTCAACCGCACGCCCGCCCGCAAGATTGGCGAACTCGACAACCGCGGCTCACACTTCTACCTGGCCCTCTACTGGTCAGAGGCTCTTGCCGCCCAGAAGGATGACGCGGAACTTGCCGCCAAGTTCGCCCCGGTCGCAAAGGCCCTCGCCGAAAACGAGCAGAAGATTGTCGCCGCGTTTGCTGCCGAGCAGGGCAAACCCGCCGACATCGGTGGCTATTACCTGCCGAAGCCGGAACTTCTGAAGAAGTGGCTCCGCCCGGTTGCAGAATTCAACGCCGTCATCGACGCGCTGTAATTCGCACTCCGCAAAATGCGCGACCACTTCAAGGTGGTCGCACATAATGCGTCTAATGCGTCGAAACATTTAATAGTAAAGCCGCCGACAGAAACCTGTCGGCGGCTTTTTAATTTATCGCAAATCGCAATTATGATTTATGCGACAGCCAAATACCTATCGCTTGTCGCGGTCGACCCAGGCGCGAGCCGTGTGGCCCGTGTAAATCTGGCGCGGACGGTTGATCTTGGAATTCGGATCGTCGTGCATTTCCTTCCAGTGGGCGATCCAGCCGGGGAGTCGGCCGATGGCGAACATCACCGTAAGCATGTTCGTCGGAATGCCCATGGCGCGGTAGAGAATGCCCGAGTAGAAGTCCACATTCGGGTAGAGCTTGCGTTCGATGAAGTAGTCGTCCTTGAGGGCGGCTTCTTCGAGCTTGAGCGCGATGTCCAGCAGCGGATCGTGGAAATGTTCACGTTCGAACACCTGGTACATGAGTTTCTTGAGAACCTTCGCGCGCGGATCGTAGCTCTTGTACACGCGGTGGCCGAAACCGGAAAGACGGAACGGATCGTTCTTGTCCTTAGCCTTGTCCATCACCTGTTCGATGGTCATGCCGCTCTGCTGGATGCGCAGGAGCGTTTCGAGCACGGCCTGGTTTGCACCACCATGGAGCGGGCCCCACAGGGCGCAAATGCCCGCGCAGATACTTGCATACAGGTTAGCGTGAGAGCTACCCACCATACGCACCGTAGACGTAGAGCAGTTCTGCTCGTGGTCGGCGTGTACAATCAGAAGCGTGTTCAGCGCCTTTTCCATGATCGGATCGGGGTGGTAGGAACGCGCCTTGCTGCTGAACATCATGTTCAGGAAGTTGCTGCAGTAGCTGCGTTCCGCTTCGGGGTACACGAACGGTTCGCCGATGCTCGCCTTGTAAGAGAAGGCGGCAATCGTGCGGATCTTCGAAATCAGGCTTGCAGTCGTGAGGTCGAACACGTCGGCGATGTTTTCGTCGTCGTAGAAACGCGGCGTAAACAGACCCACGGCGTTCACGATAGAGCTCAGAATGCCCATCGGGTGGGCGCTCGGCGGCATCTGCCTAAAGAAGTGCAGAAGGTTTTCGTGGAGGAGGGCGTTTTCGGTCAACAACGTGCGGAAACGCGCCAGCTGCTGCTGAGTCGGCAGTTCACCGTAAATCAGGAGCCAGGCGGTTTCGGGGAAGGTCGCCTTTTCGGCAAGGTCTTCGATACTGTAGCCGCGGTAACGCAAGATTCCCTTTTCGCCGTCCACGTAAGTGATAGCGCTACGGGTGCTACCGGTGTTCAGGTAGCCGTAATCCAAGGTCACCAGGCCGGTTTCCTTGCGGAGTTTGCAGATGTCGAGACCGTGTTCGTTTTCAGCACCTTCAACAACAGGGAGCTCGACGCTCTTTCCGTTGTAACTTAAAATGGCGTTGTCGGACATTATTCCTCCAATGAGTGGTTAGTGATTAGTGGTTGGTGGTTAGGAACGCTAAAGAAAATTTCAATTTGCGTACCTGCTCACTGTTTACTAACCACTGTTTACTTCATCTTCAAAATGCAATTATAGATATTGTCGAACAGCTTGGGAAGCTTTTCAGTCGGCACGGCAGAGAATGCGAGGCGAATCAGGCCAGAAAGCATGATCGTACCGGTGCTGTAGTCCTTGATGAGCTTTTCGCGGAGCTGTTCTGCGTCAACGCCCTTCGGCTTGATGCACATAAAGTAACCGCTGTTGCACGGCATCGGGTCAAAGGCGTCCTTGTATTCCGGATGGACGGCCAAGACTTCCTTGATGATGTCGTAGCGCTTCTTGAGGGTAGCGTACTTTTCAGCCTTCTGCTTGGCGTATTCTTCGCTCTGGTAAGCGGCGAGCAGGATCTTCTGGCTGATGCTCGGGGCGTTGGAGATGTTGCCACGGACGGTACCGGCGGCCTTGTCTTCGAGAGCCTTGAGCTGTGCTTCGGTAGCACCCTTGAAGCCGAAGCTCACGAAGCCCACGCGGAAGCCCCATACATAATCTTCCTTGGTCGGACCGTCGAGCTTGACGGCGAGGAGGTTTTCGTGAGCGTCCACGAGCTTCACGAACAGGGATTCCTTGGTCACGCCTTCTTCGTACACGAGTCCGAAGTAAGCATCGTCGAGGAGGGCCACCACCTTGTTGCCCTTGGCTGCGCATTCGGTGAGGATCTTGGCGATCTCGACAGCTTCAGTTTCGGTAGCGGTGTAACCGGTCGGGTTGTTCGGGAAGTTCAGGAGAACGACCTTCTTGTCGCCCTTGCTGGCTTCGAGAGCGGCCTTGAGGGCTTCAGTGTCGAAGCCGCCGTTTTTGAAGGTGTTGAAAGTCTTGATCTTGGCACCGCGGGCGTTTTCGAACACGAGTTCGTAGTTGTCCCAGTACAGGTCCGGGATAATCACTTCGTCGCCAGCGTCGAGGAACATGTAACCAGCGCAGCTGATGGCGTGAGTGAGGGCGCAGGTCACGACCGGGTTGCTGAAGCTCTTCTGCTTGAGGGTCGGGTTCTTGATGATGACCTGTTCCTTCCAGGCCTTGCGGAGGTCCGGGTTACCGAAGCTCGGGGCATACAAGAAAGAAGTCTTCGGGAGGTTCAAGGACTTGAGAACGCAATCCAGCACCAACGGGCTGCCATCGTCTTCGAGGGCGGTACCGATCGTAGCATTGATCTCGGAGCCCTTGGCTTCGGCGCCTTGGCCCAAGATTCCCTTGCGGGGGAAGAAGATTGCCTTGCCCTGTTCAGAGAGCATGTCGAGAACTTTGCAGCCGTTGGCAGAAAGTTCGGCGTTGAGAGCCTGTGCTAAAGGATTGTAGTTCATAGTGGTGTCCTTTTAAATTTTTGCGGGTGCAAAGATAGAAAAAAGCGAGTGCAGCGCAAGGGCTAGCTTGCTAGAACTTGCATTGCCGAGCTGCCCTATCTTGCCCTTTAGGGCAGCGATAGAAAAAATCACCTGTTTTTTCTAATTGCAAATTGCTTACACTTCGCCTATGCGGACCATTTTAAGGAGCGGCATACCGGCATCGCGACATTCGGCAAGATTCACTTCGAAATCGATGCTCCAGTCGTTGAAATCTTCTTCGTCCTGCAGCATCTGCTGAACGTACATGATTTCGCCTTCGTAGGTGACAATCGTATGGTGCAGCGAGCGGCCCTCGACATCGAGGCGGAAATTGTGATGTTCCGCGGTGTAAGCCGCCATGATTTCCATAAGGCCGTTTTCAGTCCAAGGTTTCCCTTCGCCGTCCACGAGCATCTGACCTTCGGCAAGGTCGTCGGCAAGCATATCAAGCACATCGCCGTAGGCCCGTTTCTGCAAGGCCGACATCAGCTGGAAAATGCGCTGGCGCACCATGACAATAAAATGTTTCTTATCGTAGGTGATGTCAGCGGCCACCTTGTCTGCACCAAAAGCTGTTTCGAGTTCTGTAGCCCCCGCCGCTTCCAGGCGCTTCTGGTAATCTTCGGGGTGCGCCATCTTTTCCCATTCCTCGAGCAAGCTCGAATCGGTGCGGCGAATCATGTCGCCGAGGTAGTCCTGCATATCGAGGAGTTCCTCGTTCTTGTAACCATCGGGAACCGTCTGCGAAAGCACCTTGTAAACGCTATTCAGGTGACGCAGCAAAATCGCTTCCATGCGCTGCAAGCCGTACTGCTTCACGTAGCCGCTGAAGGTGCTGAAGTTCTCAAACATTTCGCGCACGATGCTCTTGGGCTCAATGTTCACGTCGACCCACGGGTGTTCTTCGGCAAAGGCGTTGTAGGTGTCGTAAATGAAATCGCGAAGCGGCTTGGGGTATTCCACCTTCTCGATTTCTTCCATGCGCTGGTTGAATTCCATTCCCTGCGCCTTGAGTTCATCGAGGCGGGCGTTTCGTGCCTTGTTCTGCTGGATTCGCAGAATCGCTTCGGGATTTTCGACGATACTTTCGCACAAAGTAATTACATCGAGAGCGTATTCGGGACTTTCACGGTCTAGCTTCGGGAGCGTATCGACCAAGTACAGCGAAAGCGGCTGGTTCATCGAAAAGTCGTCCTGCAAGTCCATATTCACGCGGAGCTTGCTATAACCCGGCGCAATCGGCGTCACGAATTCGATGATATTCTTCTTGACGAGACTCTTGAAAAGCTGGAAGGCACGATGCTGCAACTGCTTTTTGCTGGCGGCGCTTTCGTGGCAATCCTTGAGCAAGTTTCGCATGGCAACGCAACCATCCGTAGGACGGCTCAGAATGTTCAAAAGCATTCCATGATTCACCTGGAAACTCGATGTCAGCGGTTCCGGCGAAGCGGCAATCAATCGTTTGTATGTACTTTCGTCAAAGGGAACGTAACCATGTTCAGGCGGTTTCTTCTTTTGGAACTTTTTACCCGTTTGTTTCGTTTTCGCTTCGAGTTTCAAGTTCTCGATGACATGTTCGGGAGCCTGCGCCACCACGTAGCCGATATCGTCAAAGCCCTTGCGGCCCGCACGGCCTGCAATCTGGTGGAAATCACGAGCGGTCAGAATCGCCGTCTTGTCACCACTGTACTTGCAGAGCTGCGTAAACAGCACCGTTCGAATGGGCACGTTGACGCCAACGCCCAGCGTATCGGTACCGCAAATAACCTTGAGCAAGCCCTTTTGCGCGAGTTTTTCGCAGAGAATGCGGTACTTGGGCAAAAGTCCCGCATGATGCAGACCGATACCCTGCTTAAGCCAACGCTTGACTTCGGGGCCGTAGGGGCTACTGAATCGGACTTCCTTGATTGCGTCGTTAATCGCCTGTTTTTCTTCCTTGGTGCAAAGGTCCAGACTCATGAAATTCTGCGCATTGGTCGCCGCGGCCGCCTGCGTAAAATGCACCACGTAAACGGGCGCCTTTCCGCCCGAAACAAGCTTCTGCACCGTATTCGAAATTTCGGTTTCTGAATAGCTGAAATCAAGCGGAACAGGACGCTGCGAAGAGCGCACCGTCACCGATTCGCGGCCCGTATGCTTCGTCATGTCGCGTTCGAAAAATTCCGTAGCGCCAACAGTGGCGCTCATCAGCAGAAAACGCGACTGCGGAAGCGTCAACAGAGGCACCTGCCAAGCGACACCACGTTCTTTGTCGGAATAGTAATGGAATTCATCCATCACCACATCGGTAATCGTAAGCTGTTCGCCTTCGTTCAGCGCCATGTTGCTTAAAATTTCCGCCGTGCAGCAAAGAATCGGGGCATCGTGATTGACCGTTGCATCGCCCGTAGAAAGGCCCACGTTTTCAGCACCGAATTCCTTGCAGAGAGCCATCCACTTTTCGTTCACCAAGGCCTTGATGGGGCACGTGTAAACGCTACGACGGCCATGGGCCAAGCTGTCGAAGTGGAGAGCCAAAGCGACCATCGACTTTCCGGAACCCGTAGGCGTATTCAGGATAACGTTTTTCCCATCCAACAATTCCAGGATAGCCTCTTCCTGTGCAGGGTAAAGAGTTGTCCCGCGAGCCTCGGCCCACGACAAGAACGACTCCAACAGTACCTCGGCGCCATCCCCGCTACCAAGCGGAGTTTTAGGTAAGAAATCCTTAAGAATTGCACGGGCGTTTTCACTCATAATGCCAAAGATAGATTTTTTACGGGCTTTGCGTTTTTTCTAAATTTTGCACCACATTGTGTTAGAGGACAACCATTTTATGGCGACAAAGAAAAAAGAAGAAACCGATATTAACGAACTAATAAAAGAACTGGCTAAAAACTGGTACATCATGGTACCTTGTTTATTTCTAGCCGGAATCGTAGGACTCTTTGTCGCCATGTGGATTCGCCCCGTCTACCAGGTAGACGCACTCTTGCAGATAGAATCCAAGAACGACAAAACCGGTGGACTTATCGGTGGACTCGGCAGCCTGTTTGCAACAAGCAGCCCCGCCGAAACCGAAATGGAACTCATCAAGAGCCGCCAGGTCATGGGCTCCGCCGTCGAGAAAATGCGCCTCGATATAAATGCCGAGCCGCTGAACAAACTCGATCGACTCCTCCATAGGGAAGGCCGCGTCGAACTCAGCAACTTCAACTACAATAAAGACAACCTGCCTTCCGACTTCCGCGAAGAGCCCTGGATTCTGGTCATCAAGGACACCCTGGGCAATTTCGATTTGCACGACTACAAAGATAGTCTCGTTCTTTCGGGCGAAGTCGCCAAGACCTATCACTTCACTTATGCCGGTGATTCCGCCTCGTTCGGAATCCTCAAGGCCGAAGTCCGCGAAGGTCAACGTTTCGCTGTCACCAAGAGCAAGCGCCTTGACGCCATCGACAGATTCCGCGCGGCATTCGATGTCCACGAAAAAGGCAAAAAGACAGGCATTCTCGAATTTTCGTACCAGGACATCTATCCGGACCGTGGCGTCGAAATCCTGAACGAAGTCGCTTCGTCCTACCTGCGCCAGAACGTCGAAGAACGCAACGCCGAAGCCCAAAAGACGCTTGAATTCTTGGAAAAGCAATTGCCCGACGTCAAGGCCCAAATGGACTCCTCTTTGCTGAACCTCAACACCTACCGCAACCGCGTGGGTTCGGTCGACATCAATGCAGAAACACAATTGGTGCTGCAACGCCGCATGAAATTGCAACAGGACATTCTTAACCTGCAGCAAAGAAAGCAAGAAGCCATTCGCCTGTTCCACGCCGAGCACCCCTCCGTAAAGACCCTCGAAGACCAGGAAAATGCCCTGAAGCGTGAACTCGCCGGCACTTCCAACGAAGTCCGCAAGTTGCCCGCAACCCAGCAAGAAGTTCTCAAGCTGCAGAACGAAGTTGAACTCACCAAGGTGATGTACACCTCTCTCCTCAACAACATCCAGCAGCTAAGGCTCGTTTCAGCAGGCGAAGTTGGCTCCGTCAGAATCGTCGACTTCGCCGAAGAAGTCTCCAAGCCGACAAAGCCCAAAAAGCGCATGATTCTAAGCATCGCCCTGTTCATCGGATTCCTGCTCGGAGCATCCATCGTTTCGATCAAGTCCAAGCTCAGCAGCGGTGTCAAGAGCGCAAACTTCATCGAAAAGGAAACGGGCTACACCGTGTACGCCAAGGTCCCCAAGGGAAATCCGAAAGGAACCAAGGGAACAAGACCGCTTGCCGTGGTGGAACCCGACGACGTCGCCGTGGAAGCCCTGCGAGCCCTGCGTTCTTCTCTCGAATTCTCGATGATGGACGAAAGCAGCTCCGTCATTGGCGTAAGTGGACTTATCCCCGGTGTGGGCAAGAGCTTTATCTCCGTGAACCTCGCCGCCCTGTTCTCCGGGCTCGGTAAAAAAGTTCTCCTGATCGACGCAGACCTGCGCAAGGGCCGCCTCCACAAGGAATTCGGCATCAAGCGAAACAAGGGCCTTTCGCAGGTCCTGCTCCGCGAGGTCAAGGCCGAAGACGTCATCTTCGCCACCGAAGTCGAAAACCTGTTCGTCATGCCGTGCGGAAACGTTCCCGCAAACCCGGCAGAACTCCTCGGTTCAAAGCACTACGCCGAACTCATCGAAAAATTCAAGAGCGAATATGACCTAGTCATTGTGGACACGCCACCCATTATGCTGGTGACCGACGCAGCCCTTGCTTGTCGCGTTGCCGCCCAGGTGGTGATGGTCATCGAATACAACAAGCATTCGATCGAAGCTATCAAGGACGGTATGTCGCAGATTCTCAAGGGCAACAGCACCGCCCACGCATCGTTCGTCATCAACAAATATGAACACAGCCGCACTGAAGGGTATGGCTACAAGTACGGAAAGTACTAACAGAATTAACCGACGAAGGAGAAATATGAAAGGAATCGTTCTCGCCGGGGGCTCCGGCACTAGGCTTTACCCGCTCACCATGGTGACGTCCAAACAGCTTCTGCCTGTTTACGACAAGCCCATGATCTACTACCCGCTTTCGACACTCATGCTCGCGGGCATCAGGGACATCCTTATCATTTCTACCCCGACGGACCTGCCGAACTTTGAACGTCTGCTCGGCGACGGTTCCGCCATGGGTCTGAACCTTTCATACAAAGTACAGCCCAGCCCCGACGGACTTGCCCAGGCATTCATCCTCGGCGAAGAATTCATCGGGAAAGATTGCTGCGCCATGGTACTCGGCGACAACATCTTCTACGGCAACGGTTTCAGCCCGCTTTTGAAGGCAGCCGTCAAGAACGCCGAAGAAAAAGGTCGCGCAAGCGTATTCGGCTATTACGTAGAAGACCCCGAACGTTTCGGCGTCGTGGAATTCGACGAAAGTGGCAAGGTCATTTCGGTCGAAGAAAAGCCGAAGGAACCCAAGAGCAACTACGCCATCACGGGCCTCTATTTCTACGACAACCGCGTATCGGGTTTTGCAAAGAACCAGAAGCCCAGCGCCCGCGGCGAACTTGAAATCACCGACCTGAACCGCGTCTACCTGGACAAGGGCGAACTCGACGTGAAACTCCTGGGCCGCGGATTTGCATGGCTCGACACCGGAACCATGGACAGCCTCATCGAAGCAGGCGAATTCGTGAAGATGGTCGAAAACCGCCAGGGCATTCAGATTAGCGCCGTCGAAGAAATCGCCTACATCAACGGATGGATCAGCAAGGAAAAGCTTTTGGAATCCGCCGCCAAGTACGGCAAGTCCCCCTACGGCCAGCACCTGCGCAAGGTCGCCGAAGGCAAAATCCGCTACTAAGCAACAAGCCTCAACCCATTCAAAAGACTATACGCAAAAGCGAGCCGCATAAACGCGACTCGTTTTTTTTAAAGAGAAACCCCGCCTCGCAAAAAATGCGGGCGGGGCTCTACTGATTTAAGAAAGGTTAGTACACAGTTACAGTCTTCGAACAGATTCTCGTTGCTTCTGGAGCTTGTCCTTGCGTACAAACAACACTAAATGTCGTTGTTGAATTAACTGTATAATTCAATGTTTTCGTAGTAAAGTTCTGGTTTTGGTCATTATTCAGCCAATTTCCATTTATCTTAAATCCGCAGGAATTCGATTGGGCTCCATAATTTGTATTTGCTGTACCCGAGAAGGTGATTTGTGTACCTGCAGCGACATTCTCTTCAGAAATGCTACAGCTAACAGGAGGTACAACATAGAACGTAGGCAATGTTTTACAAGGATTAAAGCCGTCCTTTTGGAAAGAACATATATACTTTCCAGGTGTGGAAGGCGCCGTAAAATTAACATCATCACAGGAACCACCCGTTCTACACAAAGGTTCTGCCAACGTTTGGTTTGCACAAATCATAGGAATCTTTACGTCACTAGTCGGTGCAGGTTTCATTCCTGAAACACTTAATTTAAGATTCGTTTCACCCACCATAACACTATCCTTATTATTGTTATTACGAACCTTACACGTTGCATTTCCTCCACCAGTATTACCGGCATCATACACAACCGAGCAATCATGAGAGGTTGTTCCAGATTCATTTGTCAATTCAACAGTATAGCTCTTGGTTCCTGCAGTAGTTACAGTATTGTCAGTAAACGCTGTCAAAGCGCCACTCTTGTACGCCGTCCCTGTCACACTGGTACCACCAATTGCATAGCTACAATCGTTTTCATTTTCATCACATCCAGTAACGCTTCCTAAAGTAAACGTCACAGGATCCCCAATTGTAACACCCACTGCGGTCGGGCACGAAAAACTAGGTTTATTTATGGACATTGCCACAGAACAATCTGTCGCTTCACCATTCAACCACAACACATATGTGCCATAACCTGTAAAATCAAAATTATAGCTTGCATTGCCAAGATTCTGTCCAGACGCCCCAGACAAAGAGGTTGTAGTACCCTTATATGTTTTCTTCACCTGATACGCACAGGCATTATTTTGACAGGGGTTTGCTACATCAATATGGAAGCTTCCATTATTTGAACAAGTCAATCCAATGTCCGCAACCGAGGTTGTTGCTGTGCAAGAAGTCTGGTAGTTTTGATCATTGTCTTTCACATACAGCACAAACGATTCAGACTTTACAGTAAGCGCACCAGAAATATTGATCGATTCATTGGATCCACAACTGGTTCTTCCTTCAGCAACTTTATCTGTTCCGCGCATCAATTTATAATCTCGGTTGCAGATGTTGATACCCTTTTCATTCACAGAGAATCTGAATGTCGCCTGGGCACCAGGCTGAGACACAGCGGCATCGAACGCACATTCCGTTCTCACATCGTCATTCGTGACAGTCTTTTCTTCGATTTCAAAAGTTGCACTACATTCAGGGAATGGCGCAGACGATCCCTCTGGGCTTCGCACCGTATAGGTGTACGTTCCCGCAGGGTAATTATCCGTTTCCGTATTTCCCGCAGGGGTTTTGTTCACCGTAACATTCTTACTATTTCCGGAGCAATCGTTTACAGAAGAACAATCGTTTAGCTTTTGAGTAGAATTCAGATAAATGTCATAATCACATCCTGCTTCCGGGCAACCGCTATGCGTAAAGGAGAATTGCGGCAAACCCTCTCCTTGCTTTTTCTTCGCAGGAGTTACACTGCAACTTGCATAAATAGAACTGATTGGATCCGGAGAAACAGAGCAAGCTGTCGCCGTTTCTGTACCGGCCTTATTACGTACAGACACAGACACCTTGTAAGATTTTCCCTGATTACCTGCATAAGGGTTATCCGCCTTGGTGAATTTCGCTCGATTTCCATCACCTTCCCAGGTTGGCGTTGCAGATGTAGAAGGAATGCTCCACCCTGTACCTTCTTCCACAACGGCATTGACAGCATAAGCGGTCACCTTGTCTTTATTGACAATTTCAGCTAAGATTTCCCATTGACCGTCATCGTTTTTATAAGTTGCCTTACATTCCGAAACGCCCACTGTATTTTTACAATTGGCAACGACCTGCTTCACAACAACATTCGTCGCGGTTCCCAAATTCTTGAAAACAAGCTTTCCAACCTTTTCAGGGTCAAAGCCATCGGCGCCGGCAGTCATTTCAGCATTGACATCAAAACCGCCCACATTCGTTTTCATCAACGCGGATTGGCTCTTAATAAATCCCTTGAAATCAATCCAGTTCGTTTCAAATTCTCCATCATGTTTACTTTCCAACCATATTTCAATTTCGTTGTTATAATTATTTTCCAACAAAATATTCAATGTCGTTGCACGCAAATTTACTGGAGGGTCAAACGTAACCGTCGATTCCAAATTCGAGCCCAATTCCAGATCTTCACTCAACAAATTGGCGTCTTCTACACATTCATCAAACTTACCCGTCCAGAAAGCTCCGCAATGAGCACTATTTTCGGGAGTCGCAGTAGTCCAAGCATTTTCCTGTTGCGGTAAATGGCAATCAATCCAGGCACGGGCTGTTTTTATATCCTTTTCGTTCGCATTAACGTAACCGTGCGGGCCCGCACCAGCATCCGCAAATTTATAGTTTCCATTACATGTCGCAATAGAATTGTCCGAAGCACCGCAAGCATCCGAGCCGTTCTGGTAATAGTATGTTTTAGAACAATTATATTCTTTGCTATCAAACCAAGCGGAGTGACCTATCCACGGTTCCACGAGAGTATCAGTCTTAATATAACCATCGATTGCTTTTGCTGCAAAGGAACATTTTATCGTAGGATAGGTGTCATGACATTCAGACGAGTAAGATTCGCTCGCCCAGCCAATTCCGTATAGTTTCATATTCGGATCCGCAAGACTGAAACCAACGAATTCATGAGCCTCATCCGCATACTTATAAGTAAACTCATTCAAGTCAAATTCATGGACATATTCTTCAGTTGCTGTTGCCAACGAAGAATAATAGTTTCCCGTGAAAGCGGATACCCGAAGTTTACTATCCGTGGAAAGAGTAGCAGTCATCATTACCATATTGGAGGTAGAGACATAAGCGGGATTTTTATAACTATTGGTAGGTTCAGCCGTTTTGCAATCGAGTTTTGAATTGTGTTTCGAACAGACTTGAGCTTCTAGCTTTCCAGACACATTGACATACAGATTAAGCATCAAGAATTCAGTAGCTTTATTATTGGTATGCAGCAAGAAACCGGAATTCTGGATATTTGCAGCAGTATGCGGGTAACTAGACGTTTCTCTCGGCAACTGCATTAGAGCCTTTAAGGTTCCATAAACACCGGCATTGACTGTACTAAGTACAACTACAGGCTTCTTACCCTTATCGCTAGCACTCTTATCAATAGAAATATTACCCGAATAAAGAATGATATCGTTAAGTGTACCATTTATCAAGGCCCACTTGGAAGATCCTGCAGCACCGTCTATCGAAGAACACACTGTTTCCGAAGAAGGTGATTGTGCACCGCAATCATCTATACAATATTCCGATTCGGTGGAACCACAAGCGACAGAGCCAGAATTAAATTCTTCAAAGAAGCAGTGTTTATCTTTTTCGTTAAAGTGAGCATAAACAACCGTATTGTCGTCCTTGACAGTGAACGGTTCATAATTTTCGCTGCTAATGGATTCCTCTACAGGGCAGCTTTCTCCAGAACAATTCCAATAGCTGAAATTATTATAGGAGCTTCTATTCACGGATAACGACACTAGTTCTCCTGCAAATGCAGAGACATAGCATGCTTTTTCGTCTTCATCATTAAAGCTACTATATTCGCAACTTGACGTTTTTCCAGCAACATCAATCGCAATAACCGGATCGTTGGTGATATCCTCTCCAACAAAAGCAACCTTGATCGTATGTTTCTTAGCCTTGAGGCTTGCGCGTAACGAATACGACGTATTGGATTCGAGCTCGGAAATATCATACGAATTATCGTCTGTAGGAATAATGGTCACACAGTTGGCTATATTCTTACCCGCCAATTTCATAGTACCCGTTCCGCCCACAACGATAGACCAAGACTGGTTCTTTACAACAGGGGCAAACGATATTCCCGACGGTTCCACCCAAGTCTCACTCGTGGTACAATTGGGCCAAGTACTCCGTTCATCTTCAGGCGGGCAACTACTTTCATGATTTTGGCAATAGGCGGTAATATCCTCTGACGTAACCTCCTCGCGGTTGAGGGTCGCGCTTGTCGCCATCTTAACAGTAGATGTAAACGGGCTACCAATCACATACGCTTCGCTTTCCAAAAGCTGATACGTAATCGAGCCGTGTGTAGCACTATTATCAGGACTTACCGTAAACAACGTTACCATGATATCTGACGAGGCATCCCCTTGAACGTTGAACAAGCAAACGTTCGATTCTTCGGAATCAAAAGTCTCGCCCTTTGTGATTGTCCAATTTTCAGGAGCTTCGGGGCAACGAACTCGCAACTGAATCGATGGAGTCGTAGGAGGAATCTTCACGCGAACCTCCTTAGACCCACCCGCAGTAACATCTTGGCTCGGCGTTTCGAAAACGATAGGTTCTGCACCACGATGGTTATTTCCAACAACTACCCAGAAGGGGATGTCATCGAAACCACTCGCTTTCGCCTCACATTTGTAGATACCTTTTGTAAGAGTCGTCCCCTCGAAAAGCGGTCCACTGGTGGGAATAGACCCTATTGTACCCGTACAATAGCCAACGTTCACGTCCGTTTTTTTCAACGCAGCACCATTCAAGGGCACCACATTATAATAGTCTTGCAATGTACCATACGGATCCGAAGGCAAGTAAATAACGCGCGGTAAAATGATATAGGACGGAGAAATGGTATCTGGCTTTTGGACATTTTCCAATTCCCAGGGAACTATTTCATGCGTATACTTGTTGTATTTTGTTTCATCATTTTCATACTGGGATTCCAAGGACACTCCCAATTGCGGAGCCATCGAAATATAATACATATCTCGTCCATCCTCAAAGTCCCCTTCTCCCGAGGCAGATGATTCCGCAGTTGAGCTGGAGCTTAATGACACGGAGCCTCCGCAAACGGAGCCGTCGTTTTCACAAATCACGCCTGCATTGGACAATTCCTCAACGAGTTCTGGACTATAGGTAAGAGAAGACGACTGCAATTTTCCAAGACCCGAACAAGATTCCGCGGTTGCATAAAGGGAACCAACCATATTGAACTGGTTACCAGCACCGATTTCACCTTCCGTATAGATGAAATAATTTTTAACTTCATCGGCTTTGGTGTCATGCAAAGAACTTGCACCTTTTTTCAAATATAGCAACACGTAGGTTCCATCCCCAGTTGGCGGAAGACTCGTATACAGGGGATCCTCGGCAATAATGATAAACTTACCATTTAAGGTTCCTTCAGGATTCGTACTTGTGGAGCCTCCAGAAACATTGACGACCAGATACCCATTATAAAGATTATTTTCCTTCTTGACAGGATCATTTTTATTCTCTTGATAGCATGCATTCAACTTTTTCACCAAATCAGTATCATAGTATTTTATATCCTTGGCACATCCCTTCAGGGCATACGATTCAAACTTGTCTTTAGCAGTAACAAGGACGTCGTCCACCATATAAGACGATCCATCACATCCCGGCTTTTTCTCCCAAATAGCATCGCATTTTGTCACCACATCTTCGGCACATTTAGTTTTAGTTGACGGTTCAGAATTGGTAACGTTACCATTGGACTTAAACCAGGGCGTCACATTACACGTCGGACGATATTTATTCTGTTCATGTCCCGGAGAACCAGGCTGGCTCGTACAATAAGGCGAACCCGTCGCATGTCCATCGCTGTAGTTCAAGCGTTTACGCGGATGTTGAGATTCGGGGTCATAGCCGTCCCAATAACGTTCTCCATCCACAAAATAAGACGCATAGATTACGCCACCATTTTTCTGTTTAGCACAATAGGTCGTGCCAAACGAATTCTTAGCCCATTCTTCGCACCATATCCAAAACGTATCTTCATAGGGGCCGTATGAAACGTCCGTATGTCCCGGGGGAAGGTAGAAGGAATAATAAAGATTCGGCTTGTCCTTATCATCGCGAGCCGGATACGGAGAATGTTTATTACCATGCCATCTTTCCTCACGTCCCACCATACCGTCAGGACCGTAATCACAGTATCCATGCCCTGCAGGGGCCGTCACACCGGGTTTTGCATTACACCGAATAATACCATCTGCAGTCTCCTGGAAATTTGTCGTTACCTCCTGATGATACTTATAGTCGCTATACGGATGCCCCGTTTTGATGTATACGTTTTTGTCTGTGCCACCAAGAATTATCTTATCATAATTGTCAAAGTTATCACCGCCATCAATCAGCGTGGTATCGGCACAGGTTTTCAAAGTATAAGTCGCGGTCCCATCCCACATACCATAACGTTCGTTCTTTTTTCCCGATTCCTTACAATTGACGGTAGTCTTCGGTGCGCACCACCCCATATAACTACACCACACTCGTTCGCACTTACAGCCACTATACTTTACCGTACCATACCAAATATTCTTAGTCCCAGGCATCCATACGTCCCCCTGGGTTTCTAAGGTATAGTTGGTCCCCACAGAATGGATACCTGCATCTTCAGCCAAGCACAAATTTCCTCTAATAGTCAGGTCTTTCTCATTCTGTACCGTTTTCAAGAGTCCATTTAACGTCACATTTCCCACAACAACAAACTTACCCGCATTAGTTGGAGAAACATCGCCGTTAAAATAAGCATCTCCAGTCAAGCTATCCACATTTCCAACCATATTCTTTCCGACAAAAAGATCCCTTCCACTCACACCGTTGTTTTCAGGATTTAAATTGCCACCAACACAGGCAAGATTACCTAAATGGACATTATTACCAGACAAATCGGCATTACCTGTTACAACAAACGTTTGGTCAATCCCCTGCGGGTTTCCACGCCAGTTTCCATTAATAAGAGCTGACGATATAGTCAAATCGCCAGCACCATCATAGGTTCCTCCAAAATAGGCATAGTCAAAGGGAACCTTCTTTTTCGATTTTCCATTAGGAAGGGCAACGCGATACAGGCCGTCCACATTAAAAATGGCAACTTCAGTATGTCTTGACTTATTAAGAGATTCACCGACGGACAGGATTTTTAATTTATACGTAGAACCACTCGTATTGACACCCGTAAGCCACACATGGTGATTTTGATTCGGACGCTGTAGCGGACGCAGTTGGGCATCCAAGTTCACCGGCATTTCATTTCCGTCAATATACTGTTTTATCAACGCGCCCACATCATTCGCATGGAAAGTCATCCACGCACGGGCATTTTCAACACCCGCAATAGAATTCTGATACGCTTGTTTTTTTAACATTCGACTTGTGCTGGAAAACCCTTCATGGGAAAGCCATTTCCAGGTCGCTGTTGCGGCAATTGTTGCCACCAACATAAACAAAAGTACTGCGATTAGCGATACACCGGCTTTATTCAAATTTAAATTATTACGCATAGGAAACCTCTTACCTTAATCCCTAGGACCGTTACTAGGAATTGGAATGATTAGTTCTGATCTTCCTTTCGTAGAAGATCCTCCATTTGCAGCTCCACGACTAACTTGCAAAAGCAGACGCATCGCTTTCACATTCTTTTTATCCGCCTTATGGGCCTCGGCATCAAAGGGAGGATTGCTAAAGCTATAACTTGAGCTAGCAATCTTCTTTACCTTAAGATCTTCGATGGAAACCTTTCCCTGGTATACAAGCGGCGAAAAACAGGCAAAGGTAAAAGCTAAGCAAACCCCTTCTATTTTTTGGGAGACCGTAAAGCGCATAGACCGAGTGCCACTTCCACCATTTATATCAAGCGGAGGAAAGAAAAAGAAATCGTCAATCAACTTCTTACCTTCAACCTTAGGGAAATCACCTGTACTAATGCTTCTGAAGCCAACCGACATGTGGTCCACTCCAGGAACAAACGCAAGACTTCTGTTCCGAGCATCATTCGCATATATATCGGTCACGCCAGGAGAGTTGATTTTAAACGAAATTTCGTATTCCTGATTTTTTTCCAAAGTGAGATTGCCAAAACTTGTACACACATCGCTCCATACCGGTGTTCCCTCGATTGTTTCGTTTTTTACAGCAAACACCTGGTTAATTTTTTGATTCGGACCATCATAATAATTTTGAGTTTCTCGGTCATAGTTCGAGAAAAAGTTCGATAACGTAAGAGTCGTTCCCCCAATTCCAACTTCACCGTTTATATTTACAGACTTAAGGCCAACATACTTAGCATCACCGATTCTAGAAACAAAATTGAAATCTGAATGGTCCGGATCCGGGGGGAATATTTGAACAACATCATCGCCCACAGCACTTGGTGTCGCAGGAGCAACCTTAAAGGAGTCCACTCCAGTCGCCATATCCATCGTGTCTAGATCAGATTCGTTCACCCCAGCGCAAGGTTCATCCATACTAGCAACAAAGCCCGTCTTAACATCAAGTAGCTTACAAGTACGCTTGAGCGTTCTATCTTTAACAAACCAGTTAATCTCTTCCGTTGCTACATAGTACCCCGATTCATCGTACCGCAAGCGACGGAACTTGATATTGCTAAATTTTTCAGTATCAGTACTAATCAAAAAAGATGAATAATCATCGTTCAGGGGATCCATGTAGACACTTGAGTGCACTTCCCCAAAGGCATCTCCGTATATAGGACCTCCAGCTGCTTTTCCTGCCTCTTTTGCACTTTTCGTCCCCATCTGTTCAAGGTCGTTCTTAAAAAGCGCCGCAACGCTTTCCGCTTCTTGTGTAGCCTCGATCATTTTTTCGGTACGAACACGGAATCTGGTGGAATTACTAAAAGCTTCTCCGGCAACAACAACGACAATGCCTACAATCGCCATGTAGACAAGAAGTTCCATAAGGGTAAAGCCGTCTTTTTTTATGTAATTCATTTGACTACCCCCGAAACCGTGATAGACTGGTTTGGTTCCGAATTGGAGCATTTAAAGCACCAAAGAACTTTGACATCCAGACGTTTCGCATAGACATGCCTAATTGTATCATTATCCATTTCCAAATACTTAGACGTGGTCTTTGCCATATAAGCCGTATCTGGAGAAACCTTTACGACCACATCATAGTCGACAGCCATCGTATTTTCGATTATCCCCGGCTGTCCCCTCCATTTTCTGTTGACCTTGATTGTATCGGGTTTTCCCTTTGAAGTTGCAAGCGTCCAATAAGTCTCGTCAGTAGCATTGTCATGAACCTGTATCAGTTTGTCATTGTTCTCTGTAGACAGACTGGCAATTCCCAAGGCTCCTAAGGAATCGATGATATTTTGAGCAACCTCAGTCGCCCCATCACGACCGCGAATACGCAATAAAGCGTCATGGTTGCCGGCTTGTAAATTCATAACAGCCATATAGAGAAATCCAAGCACAACGGCAGCAACCATCACCTCGACAATGCCGAAGCCCCGTTTGTTTTGGAAACCCAAATTTTTATGTAATTTGCCACACACCATAACACCACCTACAATTCAGTCCAGTTATTCCAATTGTTGTTCTGTGACCCGTCGTCTTCAACCTTCCACATTGGAATCACTTTTTTTACATTCTTTTTTCTGATATTCTTATCATTACTAGCGGCACCGTAAATATTCATCGTACCGTACCGAATACAAATGCCACCACTCAAAGGCATCGAGGAAAGTCCTATGTATCGATGAGGGTCAAAAGCTTTCATGGATGAGGGACTCAAATCATCGCTTATCCAACTTTTCATTGTTGTCGGGCACCCCTCTCCGCTTGGTACAAATTTTGCGGGGGAATCGATTCGCAACGAATCAATTTTTCCCTTTGGTTGAGAACAATTTCTCTCTATAGTATCACGATAAACAACTATCTGCTGTAAATCGCTATCAAAAACTTTCAGACACAGGACTTCGTTGCGCTGAGCAGCCAAAGCCGAAACACGCTCTACAAATGCAGCCGTATTCCTGGCAGCATCCTTGATTCGCGCATTCGCTACAGCCCGCTGCAAGCCCGCCACCCCTACACTCGAAAGGATCCCCATGATGGACACCACCACCAGGACTTCAACTAGGGTATAACCCGCCTTCATTTTGCGAGCAGTGCGCATTGCAAACAGCATATTCGTATCCTTACACAACATCGTACCAAAGATAATTCATTCGTGAAGGAGACATTCCAAAACGCGTGCCAAATACACGCCAAAGGAAGCATCCCCGACACTCTGAACTTAAAATAACTTTTTTTTTACAAAACGTTTCAAAAAAAATAAAAAATAGCGAAATAATGCAAAAAACTCCTTTTTTTTCGATAAATTTCGCCCTTTTGAATTCGAGTTTTCCTCAAAATTATTCCAAATTGGAATATTCCAGCCTCATACAATCCAGCTTTTACATTTTCTGTAAAACAAGGTAATCCCAATTCTTCTATATTTACTTTGTAATTAACAATGAATTCCTTAGCGGATTCATTTTTGGGAGAGTTAAAAGATGACAAAAAGGCTTACGCTACTCATGGTAGCCAGTTTCCTTTATTTTACCGCCTGTGGTGATTCCACATCCGGTTCCGGCCCAGACAGCCTGACTTATGTCAATGAGGACGGCGAAGAAATCTCGATTGACGTGTCCACCGGCAGCTTCAAGGACCCCCGCGACGGAAAATCATACAATACCGTCACCATCGGCGAACAGACCTGGATGGTCGAGAACCTGGCCTATTCCGGAGGAGGAGACTCTCCTTCCGATGAGAAGTACGATTGGACATCCGCTCAGAGCGCCTGCCCCGAAGGTTGGCACCTATCTCAGACAAAGGAATGGCTTGAACTATTCAAAGCTCTCGAAAAGGTTTACGGAGATTCCGCCGGCTGGGCACTCAAATCGACCAGCGGCTGGGAAAGTGACACGACCGACGGAGAAGTGGTCAGCGGTAACGGCGGCAACATTCTGAATTTCGACATCAAACCGACCGGAATTTGCAGAGGTTCCGACTGCCGCTACCAAGGCAAGATGGCCGGGTTCTGGACCATGTCAAAGGTAGACCGCGACGGCTACGCCGACTATATCCGTTTCGAAAGGGACCCGAGCTGGCATTCCAACGACATCTACAGAGATGCAAGATTGCACGTCCGCTGCGTGAACGACAAAGGCACTATCTTTGAATCGCTAGGCAAGTGCACCGACGAAAAGGAAAGTTCCGTCGGTGAGCATAAATCCTCATTTTACATTTGTAAGGATGGCTTCTGGGAAACCGCAAACCTGGAGCAGAAGCTTAATTTTGCCATTGGCGAATGCAACGCAGAAATCGCAAACCAGCGGTTCATGCTGCAGGACACGAGTTTCCTGTGCGAAGCATCAGAATATTCAACGATCGTGTACCCGACACCGGACGGACCAGGAGAAATCGGCTATACCACATCCTATCATTGGATATACACCCCCAAGGACACCATCCTTAAGGAATGCGAAATTGCAGGAGATACGCTCTGCCAATATATCGACTCCACCTTCCACTATAGCCTGGGATACTGGTACGAAGCCAACATCAACGAAGTTAAAAAGTGTGACAGCACGATAAACGGCGAGATGGTCTCCTTGAACAAGCAAAAATATGTTTGCCAGGACAATAAGTGGAAGGTCGCCAGCCAAGCCGACGAAGAAGAAGGTCTGTGCGACGCGAGCCGGCAATACGACATGATTACCATCGGCAAGGGTGAATTCAATAGCCAGAAATATGTATGCGCCGGAAACCGCTGGTACCCCCTCCAGGCTCCCGAAGATAGCCTCGGACTTTGCACCAACAACGGAGAAAAGGGAACTTACAGAGGACAGGAATTTATCTGTAATACAAGCGAACATATCTGGTACCACCATTTTACGGATTCCCGCGACAATAGGGAATACAGGAGCGTCCTTCTGAGAGGCATGCTCGTCATGGCAGAAAACGTGAAATACGGTGGAGACAGCATGTATGTATGGCACGAAGCGATGGCCCTTGATGAATCGTGCGACTCGCTCTATTGTGCCGAAGCCGATTTCGACACATCGGGACATCAGGGAATATGCCCCGACGGATGGGAGCTCCTCACCGCTTCTGAAGCAAGTAACCTGCTCGATTTCTACGCCGTTCCGAGCATATATACGTCATCGTCTACCGATGACGACTACCACTCGGCGCTCTCAAGGAATGGGTGGCCAAGGCCCCTTGGCAACAACAGGTCCGGATTAAACTTTACCCCCAACAAAATTGACACTGCATACGCCATGGAAACCTATGTCATCAGCTCTTCCTCTCACAGCATGGAAATCGGCACCAGGTCGACAGGCGAAATCGAATATATCGAGTACAACGCCTCCACATGGATTTCCAAGGAATCAACGGGAAGCTGGTCATGGCCGAACAAACCGGGAGACAGAAGCACGATCGCCTACCAGTTACATTTTCACCAAACCGTGTACTTTGTCGGCACCTACGATTTTAGCGAGTCTATGTCACCGAGCTCGGATTATAAGAAGAAATCAAAGGCGCCTGTCCGCTGCAAGAAAAAACTGCTGTAAAACGCGGCATACGGCTTTTGACGCCTTCGGCGTCCGTGGCGGCTCAAAAATGGGTCCGCAAGCGGCCCCGCTTTCTCGCCTTGCACACTTTTGCTATATGGCGCTCCTTCGGAGCGCATATAGCACGGCTCGGTCATGCCAATTGGCTTTTGAGCCATTGGCGCGACCCTCGCCTTTTGCTATATTTGTCCCCGCATTAATATGTATGGCGCAGGTTGCGCCACATTAACTAACCGGAGGCAAAAATGGCTCTACAGTTCTACAACACCGCATCGCGCAAGAAAGAAGTTTTCACTCTCCCCGAAGGCGTCCCCGCCGTGCGCATGTACTGTTGCGGCCCGACGGTGTACCATTTCGCCCATATCGGCAACCTCCGCACCTACATTTTCGAAGACTTTTTGGTGCGTACGCTCAAGTACTACGGCTACAAGGTGAACCACATCGTGAACATCACCGACGTGGGCCACCTCACGAGCGACGCCGACTCTGGCGACGACAAGATGGAAAAGGGCGCCGCCCGCGAAGGCAAGTCTGTCTGGGACATCGCGAAGTTCTACACCGACGCTTTCATGGCCGACTGGCACCGCCTCAACATCCAGGAACCAACCCGCTGGACGCCTGCCACGCAGCACATCCAGGAACAGATCGACCTGGTAAAAACCTTGGAAGAAAAGGGTTACACCTACCGCACATCCGACGGCATCTACTTCGACAGCCTTAAGTTCCCGCGCTATGCCGACTTCGCACGCCTCGACGTGGAAAACCTGCGCAAGGGTAGCCGCATCGACATGGGCGAAAAGCATAACGCCACCGACTTTGCCCTGTGGAAGTTCAGCCCGAAGGACAAGAAGCGCGCCATGGAATGGGACAGCCCGTGGGGCGTCGGATTCCCCGGCTGGCACATCGAATGCTCCGCCATGGCCATGAAGTACAACGGCCCGACGCTCGACATCCACTGCGGCGGTACGGACCACATCCGCGTGCACCACACCAACGAAATCGCCCAGAGCGAATGCGCCAACGGCGTGCCGTTCGCCCGTTTCTGGATGCACGGCGAATTCCTGCGCACCGCAAGCGAAGAAAAACTGGAAGACGGCACCACCGAGACTAAGTTCGGCAAGATGAGCAAGTCCAGCGGCGAATTCCTGACGGTTTCGCTCCTCATGGACCGCGGCTTCAACCCGCTCGACTACCGCTTCTTCGCCATCGGCAGCCACTACCGCAACTACCTGAACTTCACATGGGAAGCTCTGGAAGGTGCGAAGGAAGGCCTCAAGAGCCTGCACAAGAAGACGGACCCGCTGATCGGTAAGGCTACCGCTATCGAAAGCGATGCTGCCAAGGCGTTCCAGAACGAATTCAAGGAAGCCATCGGTGACGACCTGAACATGCCGCGTGCACTCGGTATCATGAACACGATGCTCAAGAGCGATATCGATGACGGCGAGAAGGCCGCCCTGGTGGCCGACTTCGACCAGATTTTCGGTCTGAAGCTCGACGAGCCCCGTGAAGAATACGCCAAGAAGGGCGCAAACGACGGCGTGGATGTCGCAAAGATCGAAGCGCTGATTGCCGCCCGTAAGGAAGCTCGCGCCAACAAGAACTGGGCCGAAAGTGACCGCATCCGCGACGAACTCGCCGCCATGAACGTGGTCATCAAGGACAGCAAGGAAGGCACGACCTGGGAAATCAAGGGATAAGCCCAAACGCAAACCTTGATTCCTTAATTGTCATGGCGGCCCCCGAGCCGCCATCTCCTTTTTTATATTAGGCATCATGAATCTCAAGCCTTTCGTCTTCAACCCCTTCGGCGTAAACGGTTTCGTTTTAAGCAACGACGCCGGCGACGCCATTTTGATAGACCCGAGCGCCGGAAGTGAGCAAGAGGAACAAGCGCTCGCCCGTTACATTGAACAGAACCATTTGACAGTGCGCAGGCTCCTGAACACGCACCTGCACTTGGATCATGTGCTAGGGAACGCATTCATCGCTAAGACTTATGGGGTGCAGCCCGAGGCACACGAAGAAGACGCATTCCTTTTGGATTTGCAAGAAGAACAGAGCCAAATGTACGGACTCCCGATGCGCGAGCCTTCGCCTTCCTTAGGGAACTATCTCGCAGAAGGCGATTCGATAGAATTCCCTGGCATTAAGCTGCAAGTGATTCACATTGCAGGCCACTCCCCCGGCGGCCTCGCGTTTTACTGCGAAAAACCGGGCGAAGTCAACGGCCAAGCGAATGTGCCGCCGCTCCTGTTCCCCGGCGATATCCTATTCGCAGGGAGCCGCGGACGCAGCGACCTCTTCGGTGGCGATGATCATGCACTTGTCACCGGCATCAAGAACAAGTTGATGACGCTCCCGAAAGAAACCGTCGTATTCCCCGGACACGGCCCGATGACAACCATCGGCGATGAAGCGAGATGGTATTAAATGCCACAGGTCCCTGAGCCTGCCGAAGGGCGTGGCAATAAGGCGGGGATGACAAATAGAAGCGCGAGAATGGCTACAGCGGAAAAGAAATGAGCGATAAGACAGCAAGAATCGGGTGGATTGACGAATTCAAGGGATTCGTGTTATTGCTCGTCTGTTTATTCCACATCGAACAAAGTTTCGCAAACGTCAACATGGGAATGTTGCATCTAAGCGCACTCCGCATGTCGGCATTTTTCTTTATTTCGGGAATGCTTTTCAGCACACGCCGTTTTCCGAACTTCAAAGATTACCTGATTCACAAGACCCGCGTCTTACTCGTCCCCTACATTCTACTTTCGTTGCAGTTTTTGGCTTTAGACCCGGTACTCTATCACTTCGATTGGTTTCCTCGAGCGCCGCGCATGACCGTGATGAACATCTGTCCCGAAATCACAACTGTATGGGATTATATTTACTGGAATTTGGCGAAAATATTCGTGGCAGGAAAATCATCGATTGGCTCGGGACCGCTTTGGTTCGTGTTCACGCTGTATAGCGTGAGTCTGATGTTTTACGGGTTGCAAAAAGTCGCGGGCCGTATAACGGCGCCGCGGATTGCGAACACAATCATAGCCATTGCAAGTCTTGCGGGCGGTTGGCTCCTGTACAAGAACCACATTCGTTTGCCACTCGGGATTGAGCGAGACCTGACGGTGTTATTCTTCTTCGCCTGCGGGTGGCTTTGCAAGGGAGTATTAAAAGATCCCCGCCTTCGCGGGGATGACAGAAAAAAAGCGGGGATGTCAAAAAAGAAAGCGAAACTAACTGGAAAAAAAAACGTAATCCTCGCGGTAGCGACCATTGTCGCTTTCGTCACCTACGCATTTATCGAAGTTCCGGATCCGTATTTCAGTATTATGAACAACGACCTCGGAAAAAGTTTCATCGGATTTCTTGCAAGTTCTATTTTCGGAATCACGGGACTCATCGCGACATTCATGCTTGCAGATAAATTACCAAGCCTAGCCCCCATCCGAATCGTCAAGGGAATTCTGCAGAACATTTCCCGAAATGCACTCGTGATTCTCGCCGTTCACTGGTGGATTCTACTGGTGCTACGCATTATTTTCAAGAAAGAGATGGACCGCCCCGGCATCGCCTACCTTTCAGCACTTATTGTCACCGCAGGCGTGATAGTCGCCATTCCCATTTTCAGATGCAAACTCTACAAGTTGCTCGGGAAAGAAAAAGTAAGCGTTCGCGAAAGCCTGCGCATTCGCGGTTAAATTTCGAGGAAGGCCTTTAAGTCGTCCATGCGCTTTTTAGCCATTTCAACACCATGCTCGTAAGATTCATTCATCTTTTCCATATTGGTATCAAACTGGTCGCACAAATCAATCAACGGACGGATCAAGAGCAAACGCCCCTCTTTTTCGAGCTGTTCAATCCGCACAAACATCTTGTCGTAGCGTTTGAGGCGAATCATAAGGGCTCGGAAAAGATCCGGATACTTGCGCTTGTACATCGGATTTAAAATTGCACGGTACTTGCGGAAATCCGTCACGGCCTCGCCCGGGTAATGCGTCGAAATCGCAACCACCTTGTCGCAGCCTTTTTCAAAAGCGCGTTCAAAAGGAATCGGCACCGTAATGCAACCGTCGGCGTAATGTTTCCCCTCGAGGGAGGCCATCGGGAAAATCATCGGCAAGGCGCAACTTGCACTAATCAAGTCCAGCAGACGTTTCTTGTCGTTCTTTTCGCTCTTGAATTCGGCACGGCCCGTCTCGCAACAGGTAAGGCCAATTTCACATTCGATATTGGAATTGCGATACGCCTCAAAATCCAGCGGCATTACACCATCGGCGGCAAGGTAATTCAGCGCATGGAATTCCTTCTGAATTCCGATAAACTTACTCGCCCATTTTTTGCCTTTCTGGAGACGCGTCGGAAGCACGATAAAACGTAAACGTCCCTGCTGACGCGTAATGAAATTCACGGCAGCGTGTGCACCGGCAGATACACCCGCCACGTAATTGAAATCAATTCCTTCGTCAAGCCAGGTATCAATCACCCCTGCACTGAACATCGTCTGGCGAGAGCCACCTTCAAGTACAAGTCCCGTTTTCACGCATTCCCTCCATTGTCATTCCCGACCTGATCGGGAATTTCCTGTTCAGCTGGAGTTTCAGCCGCGATAGGCAACACCGGCGCATTCTCTACGCCAAGGGCCTTCTGCTTAAGCGTCCAAATTTTCTGCCTAAAGTATTCGCTACGTTCCGCCAAGTGCTTCGAAGAAGGAATTCCCTTCACGCGTTCAATCTTTTCGGGTTCAGCAACAACCACCTGCGTGCGGTGACCGAACTTGTAGATTCCATCGAGGCCTACAGCCAAAACCGGCGCACCCGTGCTACGAGCAAGGAACGCAAAGCCCGTCTTGAATTCGTTCAGCAAGCCGTCATAGCGGCACTTGCCTTCAGGGAAAATAATCACCGAGTTTCCCTTTTCCAGCTCACGCTTTGCAATCAAGGCCCACTCGGTATCCATATTGAAACGGTCGCAAGGAATTACGCACTTCGCACGAGTCAAGGCCCAACTGAAATGCGGATCTTCAACCTGGTCCTTCGCCACCACAATACTATGATTGTAGAAAAACACCGCAAGCATCATAATCGGGTCGAGCATGCTCGTATGGTTTGCAATAATCACCGAAGGCGTCTTAAGATGGGCGGACTTGACCGTCTCTCCCGTAAACACGACCTTCGGGCGGAACCACACAAACATAAAGACGCGCACCGTGTATATCACCACGACAACGAACGCGCACATCACAAGTTCGACAAGCGGATTTTTCTTTTTTACGTCAGGCATTACTAATCAACGTCTTTGCGAGAGAAGATTCCCGCCTTCGCGGGAATGACATTTGCTGAGTACGTCATTGCGAGCGAAAGCGAAGCAATCCACAATACTTACTTTCCGAGGCTTTCCTTCGGAATGCTCGTAAAGGTGAGCGCACCCTTCGCGTGAACGTTGCCGTTCACTTTCACGATGCAGTCAAAGCCGACCAATACGCCGCCTTCCTTCGTCTTCTTCACGGAAATTTCAAGCTGGTCGCCCGGAATCACAGGCTTCACGAACTTGAATCCGTCAATCTTCAAAAGCACATAGAGATTCTTTTCCAAATCTTCGGCTGGCTTTTCGATGACGAGCGAGCAGAGCTGGGCGCAGCTTTCCACAATGAGCACACCCGGCATAATCGGGGTTCCCGGGAAATGTCCCGTAAAATACGGTTCATTCACGCTCACATTCTTGAGGCCCACAGCCGATTCATTCGGCACCAGTTCCTTGACCTTTTCGATCATCTGGAACGGCGGACGCTGCGCAATCTTTTCGCTAATTTCGTAAATGTTCATCATAGAGAAAGTCCTCCGTCGAGCACGAACACCTGGCCTGTCACATAGGCGAACTGGTCAGAAGCAAGTGCAGAAACGATGTTCGCCACTTCGTCGGCAGAGCCAAAACGCTTGAGCGGAATCTTTTCGAGATAGCCCTTGCGGGTTTCTTCGGGAATGGCCTCGATCATTTCAGTTGCGATAAAACCCGGAGCGACAGCATTCACGCGGATACCGAAGCCGCCGAGTTCCTTCGCGAGCGTCTGCGTCAGAGAATTCACGGCGCCCTTCGTGGCACTGTAAACGGCCTGGCCCGCGAGAGCGAACTTCGAAGACACGGAACTCATGTTGATAATCACGCCGGACTTCTGCTTGTACATCTTCACGGCGACCTGCTGGGCGCAATAGAAATAGCCCTTCACGTTCAGGTCGAAGCACTTGTCGAGAGTTGCCGGGTTCATCATCATCAGGTATTCGTCGCGGACAATGCCCGCGTTGTTCACGAGCACGTCGATGCGGCCATACGCCTTGAACACTTCGCGCACCATCACCTTGACTTCGTCGAGCTTAGAAACGTCGGCCTTGTAAATCATGCCGTCGCCACCTTCAGCCTTGATCTGGTCGAGCGTCGCGTTTGCCGCCTCGTCGGAACTGGAGTAGTTCACCACGACCGTATAACCGTCACGTGCGAGTCGCAGGGCGCAAGCCTTGCCGATTCCCTTAGATGCACCTGTCACCAAAGCAACTTTCATCTTCAATTCTCCTTCTAAACTATTTTCCGAAAACAACGGCGCTGTAGGAGCCACCCGCCGCAAACGAAATCACCAAAACTTTCTTGAGGTTTGCAGCGTCAGCCTTCTTGGATGCCACGGAACCGTCGGCCGCGACAAAGTAGGCATTGTCGCCTGCAAGTTCGCCACTCAACAGGAGAGCAGCTTCAGCAGCGGCCAAAGCGGCAGACCCCGCACGGCCTTCGCCCGTGCGTTCCTTGACTTCAAATAGCGGCATCGAGGCGAGCTTTTCGCCAAACACGCGCTTGAGTGCGCCCTTCTCGATATCGTCGATTCGCTTGCAACCGTTCGCAAAGCCGCAAACCGCATCAATTTCGCTAGCGGAAATTCCAGCATCAGCGAGAGCATCGGCAATCGCCTTGTCCAGCGCCTCGTCGGAGCCGACCAGCTTGCCGAACTTCACGTTCTTGCGACCATGACCAAAACCGAGCGCGTAGCAGTAGACCTTTGCACCACGGGCCTTGGCGTAGCCTTCTTCTTCGAGCATAATGGACACAGAGCCGTCACCCACCACGCAACCTTCGTTGCCTGCGAAAGGCGCCACCACGTCCGTTGCGGCCACGCCGAGCTTCTGGGCAAATTCGGTAATGATCGGCAGGTTTTCGTCAGTACCGGTTGCCATCATCGCCTGTTCCTGGCCGTCGTGAATCACGTTCATCGAGTATCCGATGCTGTCGAGGCCAGAAAGCGGCCCCGTCGTAATCGTGACGCCGTAACCCTTAATGCCGGAGCAAATGGAAAGGTAGCCGCCCGCCGCATTGTAAACCGTATGCGGGAACTTGAAAGCAGATCCCTGGGAATTACCTTCGCGGGCAATCAGTTCTTCAAAATCGTAAGTGGCACCGAGGCCGCCTTCGCTGGTACCCACGATAATGCCGATATCCTTCGCGTTATCGTCGGTCACCTGGAGGTTTGCGTCCTGCAAAGCGCGCATCCCCGATACCGTCTGGAGCTGTCCCAGGTTGTCGAGCTTGCGGTAGAACGCCATCTTGATGCCGAGTTCCTTATAGTCGTCGAGCGCAATCGTCGAATGTACCGAAGCCGATTCAGGCTTCTTGTCGGCCTTTACCGCTTCGAGGTAGGCAGCCTTGCTGTTACCGAGCGGAGAGACAATTCCAAGACCTGTCACGGCAATCTTCTTTGCCTTGGCGGACTGGGCGGAAACTTCGCCGGGGACCTTCGAGAAAACAATCGCCGCATTCGTTCCGCCGAACGCCACGTTGTTGCTCAACACGCACTTGAGTTCCTTATGGCGGGCATGGTTCTGCACGAAGTCGAGACTCCCTACCTTTTCCTTGAGGGCAGCGGACTGTTCGTCGCTGTAAGGGAACGTCGGGAGCACCGTATCGGTCGTCAGGGCCTTGATGCTGAACACGGCTTCGATAGCACCGGCGGCACCGAGACAGTGGCCGGTCATCACCTTGGTCGAGCTCACGCTGACATTTGCATTGTCTTCGCCAAAGAAATTCTTGAACGCCGTAATTTCGGCATTGTCGTTCTTGCCCGTACCCGTACCGTGAGCATTCACGTAACCGATATCGGACTTGTCGATGCCGGAATTCTTGACGGCGCGGTTAATCGCTTCCATCAGGCAAACGCCATCTTCACGCGGGGCGGTAATGTGGTTCGCGTCGCTCGTAACGCCCGATCCGAGCACTTCGCAGTACTGTTTTGCGGAGCGCTTCTGGGCATGTTCGTAAGATTCCACAATGACGATACCCGCACCTTCGCCAAGCGTAATGCCGTTGCAACGGTTGAACGGAGAGCATCCGTTTTCGTCGAGGGCATGAAGCGAAAGGAAGCCGGAATACGGAACTGCAGCAAAGGAGTCGGCACCGCCCGCAATCACCACGTCGGCCTTGCCCGCACGAATCAAGTCGCAAGCAACCGCAATCGAAATCGTTCCTGCCGCACAGGCGTTCGCCACGTTCGTCACGATACCGCCAGCACCACAGGATTCTGCCACCTGCGAAGCAATCGCCGCAATAGGCATCTTTGCAATTTCAGAAGCGTCGCGGCCATGCTGGTGGTACTGCTCAATCGAAAGGACACCGCCCACGCAGCTACCGATGACCACGCTCACGCGTTGGTCGTCACCAAAATTCGAAAGCCCCGCATCGGCCAAGGCCTCATTCGCGGCCTTGATGCAGAGCTTAGAGACGCGGTCCTTTTCTTCGGGAGCGTCCAAGTTGTCGAGGGTATCGCACTTGACTTCGGCAGCCAAGTCCGCATAGCAGTTCACGGTATCGACCGAAGTCGTCTTATGGATGCCCGAAACAGATTCCAGGGCACTTTTCCAAGTTTCTTCGACATTGTTACCGACGGCGCAAATAACACCCAAGCCAGTAACTACACAGCGACGTTCGTCAGGGGTCATACTACTCCAAAAATCTACAAGGAGATCCCCGCCTTGCTTCGACAAAGCTCAGCACAGGTCGCGGGGATGACAAGTTTAATTGTGCCGCAGGGGCAAAGCAACAAAAATTAGGCCTTGTGGGCTTCGATATAGGCGGCGATCGTATCGATGCTCTGGAAGTTTTCCTTGGCAACACCGGTCATGGACACGCCGAAGTTGGAATCCACGAAAGAGATAATTTCGAGGGAATCCACGGAATCAAGGCCAATTTCTTCACCAAAAAGCGGAGTATCGTACTGGAGCACGTCGCCATCGACGCCGAGGTCGGACATAAAGAAGGACTTGAGTTTGCTTTTCATTTCTTCAGAAGACATAATTTACCTCATTAGTTTTATTTTCGCCGAAAGATAGAAAAAAATAAGAAGTCCAATGTCAAATTCTTTACAAAACCGACATAATAGCGAAAAGTATGGATAAAACGCCACTAGAATGCCTGGCGGACGTAGAACGACAGCCCAAGGTGATCAAAATCAACCCACGAGAAATCTGCACGGGCAAAAAGCGTCTGCTTTAAATTGAGGCCCAAAAGCGCACCCGCACCAACGGACCGGTGCCAATCGTTGCGTACAAGTTCTCCAAAATACCGCCCCGACTTGCCCCCTTCAAAAAAAGTGTGCGCCCCAAATCGCCACCAGATGAACTGGCGTAACTCCGCCTGTACAATGACGGCCTGGTTATCCCCAAAATAAAGGCTCTCTACACCGCGAAAGCGGCAAATTCCATCGGGCCCTGCCAACATATCGAAAGGGACATCCCCATTGGAACGTTGCCACAGGAAACCGACCGCCGTCGTGGTCGTTTTTGAAAGGCTTGTATAACCACGCAAGTCAAGCGTTTCTACGTCAAAAGTATAATCGCCCAGAAGGTCGCTGTAAAACATCTGCTGCCACTGCGCCAAAAAACCATGCCGCGTCCAGTTGATGTTGTCTCGGGAATCGTATCCGAACAGGTACCCCACGCCGTTACGCCAACCGGAATGATCGTCGGGCAGGTCCGTAATATCGCCTTCCTCAAAATCGATCTCGGTATATTCGGCGTGGACCTCAACGCCATACTTAAGCGTCGACGGCAACCCAATCCGCGATTCGACCTTGGTGCCATACTGGAATTTTTTTCGGTTGAAATTGGTTAAAACATCGATATCGGGATCGTTCCCGCGACCGTAATAACCGGCCACCCAGTCCTGATACTTGAGAAGCCCCCAGATACTCACCTGGTCATGGAACATATAATAGTAGGGTTCCAATTGCAGCTGCAGCTGCCCTCGCGTCGAGCCGTATGCCGTAAGACCAATCTCGGGAACCTTACCGCCATGCTCGTCGGCCCTCAAAAAGAACAGCGACATCACGCCAACCTGGAATTCGGTCTCTTCAGTATAGCCCAGAATCGGGACTACGGAGTAGCGCTGAAAATCATCTTTCGAAGCACCTTCACCAAAGGCGAAGGCGCATGCCACACAAAGCAACAAGACAATTCTCCGTAAAACCATTACGGAGAATAATAGAAAAATTCAACGCATAAAATCCTGGATCCTGCGCTTTGCGCAGGATGACGAGGGATGAGTGTGCTATTCCACGTTCACGCGGAGTGTACGGCGGTTAACCCGCACAACGTAACTGCCCGGTCGAGAGAGTTCGATTCGACGAGTTCCATTCGTCACGACATCCTGTGCCACAAGGACCCCCTGAACATCGTAGACCATCACCTTCGAACCGATTTTCGCTCCCGAGATTTCAAGGGCACGGCCACTCGTTGCCACGGTAAAGCCCACAGACCTAGATTCCGGTAAGCCGGTAGCGGCATCCACGAACGTTGCCGTATAAACACCGTCCTTCAGCTGCCACTTATCGAAGGTATAGGTCACCTGACCCTTCTTGTAGTTTTCAGGAATGACTCCCGCCAAGGCGCGGTCAATCGTCTTTTCGGCAGAGCCAGAATAAATCACGACGATTTCACCCGTTTCTCCACGAGCATCATCGTAGCGGATTGTCTTCTGGAACAGCGGGTACACATCCTTGTCGCCGTAATCGGTGGCAAGCATCGCCTTGTAGCGCTCACCCAGGCCATTCTTCTTCTGGTACCATCCCTTGAATTCCCAAGTGGAATCACCCTTGATGTAACCCGACGGAAGCATTGTCACCTTCCCATAGGTATAGCCGTTGAACTCAGCCGTTAAATCTCCTTCTGCAGGCAGGTGGAAGATTACGTCAAACACTCGGGCAATCCTTGCGAAAGTCGGTTCGTAGACATCTGTCGAGTCATTCCGCACAAACTTTTCGAATTCGTAGGTATATGTGCTATCCGCATCCTTCACCGGCAACACACGAATGGAATCGCCACCTTGCTTCGGAAGGGCTTCCTCGATTTTCGATTCAATAATCGAATCCGTATCGGTTATCCGGATCACCACGTAGACCGTATCCGTTTCCTTGTCACCATACTTCACTATAATCTTTACAGATTTTGCAACACCTTCAAATTCTGGAACATGCCAGCCTTCGGGTTGTTTTTCCTTCCAATGAAGGACGAACGTAGAATCTTCGGTTTCAGCCTTCGACGGAACAACCTTTCCGGACTGTTCCAGGAATTCGCCAATCTTTTGATCCAGTTTTTCCTGCGTATTCACATCGACAACAAAGAACATTGTCGATATCGTATCCGCAGCACCATCGCCATACTTAATGACATATTCACGGCTTCTTTCGGCAGCGGTAAATCCCGGTTCGTAGTACGAAGTCTTTTCGTTCTTGTGCCAGGTACTATTAAACGTGAACGTCTGTTCTTCCGTCGACTTCTTGGTCGGAGTCGGAATAGCCGGAACATGCGACTTGATAGCGGCATTGATTTTCTGGTTCACCTTGGCATCGTTATCGGTCACATGAATTTCCACATGAATCGTATCGGTAGCCTTTTTACCATACTTCACCACAATGGTATCTTTCTTGACAATGCCCACAATGACAGGTTCATAGCGAGTAGAATCCTCTGCACTCTGTTTCCAGCCATCAAGAACGTAGGTGGAATCGTCATCTTCAGTAACCTTGGGCGGCAGCGGGATTTTCGGCTTATGCTTTGCAAGCGTATCGGAAATGACCTTGCTTATGTCATCCTCGGAATCCAGCGTTTTCACCTTCACCCAAAGGGTATCACTTGGACCACCGCCATAGGCCACCACGATATCCTTGATTTTTGCAACCGGAGTAAATTCAGGCACATAATGCTTGTCGGAATCCTTTTTCCAGTTCGAGAAAACGTAGCTGGAATCCTTGTGCGGATTCGTCTTTTCCGGCTGGAGAGGCGGATCGAAGCTTGCCATGGTCGAATCAATCTTTCTTGCGATTTCTTCTTCGCTATCCGTCACCTTAATCACCACGTCGACCGATTTGCCCTTTGCGTAGGCAACGACAACCGTATCATCCTTGACTTCCGACGAGAATATAGGATTGTAACAAGTCTTGCAAGCCGGATCTTTCTCCCATTCCTCGAAAGTATAGACGGAATCCTGATGCGGGTCCGTAGGCACAGGAACAATTTTCGGTTCCTTACTTGCCAGGGTCGAATCGATTTTCCTTGTACGTTCATCTTCGTCATCGGTCCTATCAACGATTACCTTGACGGAATCTTCGGGGCCCACCACAGCGACAATCGTATCTTTCTTGACGGTCATGATAAAGTCCGCACGATAGACCTCATCATTTTCCGGATCCATTACCCAAGTTCTAAACTCATAGTCATAATTCGCATTGCGAGGATACGGCTCAGGAGTCACACCTTCTACCTCCGCTTGCGCCTGAATCTTTTCTATCACCAGGTTTTCATCGTCGGTCACAAGGACATCGACCCAGAAATATTTGGTCTTACTTGCGTAAATAACCTTGAGTTCCTTCTCCTTCACTTCGCTCTTAAACAGAGGCACGTAAGCACCGTCCGTATCCTTTTCCCACTTCTGTGCGAACGTATACGTAGAATCCCAAGTTTCGGTCTTAGTCGGAAGCGGAATTCTCGGATTGTGGTTATTCAAACCATTGACAATCGCCTTGTTCAAAAGCGAATCGTTACGCGTAACCGGCACATTGACCTTCAAATGAATCGTATCGTTTGGAGTTTCACCATATCTCACAACAATTTCAGTCTGCTTGACTAAGGATTCGAACTCAGGTTCATACCAATCCTTGTCTTCATTGTAATGCCACTTGTTACGGTAAGTATTGAAGGCATACGTAGAATCTTCGCTGTCGCCCCTGCGCGGCAAAACTTCACCAAGCTCATCGCTCAGCGAATCAAGCGAATTTTTCACCTGCTTTCGAAGACATAGCGGAGACTTTTCCAGATCTTCTGTTTCGGGGCAATTGACAAGGACGACCTGAACGGTATCCGTTTCGCCATCACCATACTTGGCAGCAACGACAGGATACCCCGTCAACTTACCATTGACAGTCTTGACATTCTCATACGATGCCGTGACATCTTCGTCATTAGAATTTTTAATCACATACGAGAGAATCTCATTTTCAGAAGAGCCTCTTCCCGTCACAGAGCCTTCAATCACGACCTGAATGTAGTCGCCCTCCGCAAGGACGTCCGGAGTGAAGGTAAATCCCGGATCCGTAAGGACAGCGTCCTTACCGTTGCCCTGGGCAACGGAATTCGCCGTGATCGTCAGAGTTTTCTTAATCGGATTCACGACAAGGCCACCGTCAATCACGTTGAACTTGACCTGTTCAAAATCCGTCAAGCCTTTGTCCTCAAACTGAGTCACATCAAGTCCCATCGGATACGTTCCCGCCGACGTCGCCTCCACAACGCTATTTCCGTTGAACACAAAGTCCGTCAGCGAATAGCCCTCATGGTCTATAGAAACATCGTAACCCGACACACTGTGTTTGACACCATCATAGTCAACAGTCTGTTGGTGACCTCTAATGGTTACCGTAACAATCTTTGCATCGGCAACTTCGATATAGCCGTCACTTACATCAAACTCTACATCAAAATTACCATCTACATTTTCAAGTTTCGAAGCAAGATTCATAAATTTTTTGCCTACAGTTTCTAGGCTCACCGAGGCCGACATACCTTTTTTCAGCTTTACATTCGACACATCGTAAAGAGGATCGGATGCACTCACAACCGTATAGCCTTCAGACACATACACGTGGGAACCCTCTTCGACCTTGACACTCGTTTTCTTACCTTCAACCACAACCGTGACCGGCCGCTTTTCAATTATCAGCTTTGCAGTTGTTTTTGCTGTATCCGTATAATTCGGGTTAGTCGCCCTTACATTGATAGTGTAGGTTCCAGCATCCGTCCGAGTGAGGTCGCCCAAATTCTTAGTCCAATTTTTTTCATCATCCTTGACATCATCCTTGAACTGATACTCACAATTTGTTGAACCAGTCTTTGCTTCCGGTGTTTCACATTCGTGCGTATTCGCATGGGATTCTCCATCGTACTCAACGGTTTCATTTTTAAGTGTAACCGTAAACGACTTTGCCGGTGTAATAGTCAACTTGCCCGGAGTGGTCGTTATCGCGTAATCCATCGTAACGTCATTTTCTTCAGCATCCTTAATAACGGCAGATTCTGCCGGAGTAATCACGCCATCGTACTCACCCACATCGGTGCCAGCGGCACTATAAACGACATCATCATGCGTATGACCAGCAACCAAGCCCTTGCCCGAAACAGTCATATCAGTCAAGGCAATTTCTTCGCCCGTATAAGTCAAAGTTTGCGTTTTACCCGTAAACGAAAGTGGTCTCGGATTGATCTTGATGATTCCATAATTCGGTTCAATCTTGAAGGAATCCGTTACAATTACGCCATCACTGTTCTTGATGACCAACTGGTCACAAGTTGCTTCGACCTCGCCTTCAGCCACGTGAGTTACAGAAACAGTAGATGCAGCCTCAGCTGTATAATCAACACCTTTTGGGAAAGTTACAGTAATTTCCGACGGATCCACAACAAGCGGAGTGCCATCGAAAACCTTAGATTTATTCTTAGTCGTCACCGTGACCGTAATCTGTTCCCACATGGCATAGAATGCAGTATCGCCATAAGGCGCATTCGGTTTGAAGCTAGTTACCGTCTTGGGACAATTCTCTGTTACATCCGTAGTGCACCAGCCCTTAAATATATAGCCATCCTTGGTTGGTGTTTTGAACTTAATTTCTGCAGAATCAAGATTATAAGATAAAACCGGCGTTTCAGAGAATTTTCCGCCATTCAAAACATAATCAATTGTATAGTCTTGGAGCTTCCAATGCGGATAAAGATCCAGGTTAGCCTTGTCCGAATACACAGCATCAAAGTCATAATCTATATCGCCATTCAATGTTTTAGACCAACCATCCTGTACACGACCAATGGCCGTAAAGGTTTCGTTTCGCAAATTTATAGGCGTATCATAATCTTTTGCATCTTTAACAATCGCTTCTTTAGCAAATTCATCTGGGGTATAAGTGATTATATACGTAGTCCTTGCCCAATTTGCATATAACGTTAGTTTTTCGGCCATATCATTGATATGTGAAATCGGAGTATCAAAGGTTTCGTCAAGGAACCAGCCTTCAAAGTCATAGCCTTCTCTAGACGGGCGCAAAAGACTCAAATCTATAGTTGTATCAACATTATAGGTTTTCGGATAGTCGGCAGGATTATAAGTAGCGTCCTTCAAATTTTCATAAAGAATAGCATAGATATTTCGAGTCCACTTCGCATAAACTTTGCTATTCTTTGTGATTTGCACCTTGTCAAATTCAAATTTCTTCGTACAAGCAAGGTCTTCATACCATCCACCAAAAGTATATCCTTTTTCTACGAGTTCACCGGGGTCAGTAGCCAATTCATTATCAAGAATATGCTGTGCCTCAGGTGCAACACCATGGCCCTGCACATCAAACGAAACGGTGAAAGTCGGAGCTATTGTCCACGACGCAGAAAAAGATGACTCCTTTGTTGCATTACCGATTGTCTGTACCGGATTTCCTTGAGAATCCTTCCAACCGGCAAAGTAATACTTAATTCCATTTTCCATATACTCCGTAGGAAGGTCAAAGTCAATCGTAATAGGTTCACCTTCTTCTATCCAGATTTCTTTTTGCTGCGTAGCCGGTTCGCCAGGGAAAAATCCCGGCTTGGAACTGAACGTTATTTTATAAGCATCTTTCCAATAGGCATAAACCGTGGTTGGCTTATATACTTTGCCAAGATTTCCCGGTTCTCCATTTTTACTTAAAGACCAATTTTTCCCAAACACATTTGAATCTGATGCGGGAATAGGATCATCGATTCCCTGTGAAGTTATTGGATCTTCTAGATACAATTCCTTACTTCTTGTTGTAGCTCCGCCAGAAAACGAGCCTTCATTAGCATCAAAAGTAATCACATAAAGAGTCCTTCCCTTTGAATCCTTTGTCACACCTTGGTTTGTTATGTTTGTGTGTTTACTCCAAATGTTAGTCTTTGCACCCGTACAACTACCATTGTTCCATGTTCCCTTATTGAGCAAACAGACATACTCTTCTTGGTTCACGACCGAATTGCCGACACCGGTATTATCCCCTTCAACAGCGCCCCCTTTTTCAACAGAACCAACGCCACTAGCTGCAGCATCACTATCATAATAACCTTCGGTAATGTTAGCTTTACTACTCACCAAACCGATAAGGCCTCCCGTGGCACCACTAGTGCCCGTATTTTGCAGCAGGCTTCCGTCGTATACGCTCGATTCAAACTTAACCGTTCCAGATTTGACGCGTCCCACAAGACCACCGACAAAAGCTCTATCACCGGCAACCTTAATTGTAGCGACACTCAAGGTATTCTTGATTGTTCCGCCAAAAGCTGTACCCACTATACCACCAACAGCCTGCCCCTTTTTATAGGTATCTACAGAACCCGACACATAACAGCCCTCAATCGTACCAGAAGGCATCCAGCCTACGATAGCGCCTGTACTCACAAAGCTGTTGTCACTGATTAAATAGTCTTGCACCTGACCATGAGCCTGAATATCTACGTTATCCAAAACAACATTTTTTACCGTCCCCGAAATCGTTCCAAACATGCCGACATTTTGTCCATAAATATAAGCCTTACTTTCAAGGTATTCGCTATGAACAGAAAGATTAGAAATGGTGACCCCGTTACCGTCAAAAATACCCGCGTACCTTATGGCACCCGTACCTGCAGCAATCGGGATAAACGGTTTTCCTCCCATGTCCAGGTAGGGAGCCGACACAAAGGCATTAAAAGCAACCCCAACCTCTTTACCAGAATTCGATTTCAAAATCGCTAAAGTCACCCTAATGGCATCTTCTTTGGACACAGAAAAAATGTTTTTCGCAATGGCTTGGGCCCGAGTTATTTTTGCAACACTGTCTTCAATGGCCGAGATTTCCTCCATACCGTCAATATACAGGTTCGCAATGGTCTTGCTCATTTCAACGGAAACAGTATCTTTGTAAGTGTTTAGCCATGTCCGCAAATCTTTCATTAAGAAAGTTTCCGCCTGTTGCATAGCCGCATACGTATTCACCGTATCCGAAAACCACGCCAAGTTTTTTTCATTCTCAATGACAAAATAGTGCTTGCCCTTAATTACCGTATCTTTTTCCACTTTTTGGGTGGAGGTGCCATCCCAGGCAGCCATAGCAGAACCAATCCCCAGCGCACACACGAGCAGGGATACCAAGCGGACGAACGAAAACTTCTGAATAGCCTTATCCATAAGCAATCCTTTGCCGAGAAATCAATTTCTGGACGGCAAAAAACCCAGAAACCGCCTCGGCTTCTTTTTCTCTCTTAAAAATAATTAAAAAATTTTTACATGGGTAAGTTTTTTTTATATATTTGGTAAAAAAGGCCTTCACAAAGAAAATTCGTCCATTTCGTTATTTTTTTCTTATTTTACATTATAGAATCCGCTTTATGGGAGTCCACGCAAGAATATGACCACTTTTCGAAGAATTTTGACTATCGCAAGCCTACTTTCCGTGCTCGGTTTCGCCCAAGAGACCGCAGCACCGCAGGCGGCCCCTACCGATTCTACCACCGACAAGGCGGCAGAAACCCCGGCTAGCGTCACTGATTCCGTTGCCACGGTCGATTCCACAGCCGATTCCACGGCAAGCCTAGCCAAGGACTCGACGGCTGTTCCTGCCGATTCGGCAAAGGCGGTGGCCGCAGTCGATTCTACCAAGGCCGACACCTTGCAGGCAGATACAAGCGACGCCGAACCCGCCTGGGTCAAGCCCCGCAACAAGATCACCTACGCCCAGTACCAGGCCAAGATCAATGCGGGCGCGAAGAAAAAATCGAGAACCCTGCACCACGGCCTCACGATTGTCTCGGCAAACTACCATGACGAAAGCTACGGAGACCTGGACCACGGCGCCGACTGGGGAACGGGGCTTGGCATGTACTATTTCTACCGCCGCTACTTTGGACACTATGTCGGTTTCCAGGGGCGTCTCGGCGGACTTTACCGCTATTCGCGTTTCGAATTCGACAAGAAATGGACAAACGGAAGCTTTAAGGACGGAACTGAATACAGCCTAGAACACAACTTCGACCGCAAGTACCACAATTTCGCCGTCGACCTTCCCCTGACCTTAAAGCTCGGACACCACGTTAAGAAAACGACGGGATTCATTTTCATGAGTGCGACCCTCGACATTACCAAGCCCATTTTCGAGATGGTCGACACCGAGAACTACCTGTACCTCAATTCGAATTCCAAGGAATTCAATGCCGAAATGGAGACGATCACAAACGAAGGAAAGAATCCTTTCCCGCTGTACGAAAGTCACCAGACGAACAAGTTCTTCTATATGGACGACTGGGAAACAAGCGGCTGGCTGGGCTTTGGCGTAGAAAGCAGACTCGTTTCTTTCGAAGTCCAGTTCTTTGGAATCGGAACATCCACTAAGGACAACCACAGGTACTACCATCTGGGCCACGATTCCGATATGACATGGCGCATTTTCCTGGACTTCAGCATAAGGTAATCGGGGGCATATCATGACACAGAAAAACTTTATGTTCAAGACAATCGCTTTTGCATTCCTTTTTGCGACCGCACTCCAGTTTACGGCGTGTGGCGACAACCCGATTGAAGTGGAAAACGGAAAGGACTTCGACTTTGGCAAGCAAGAAATCAAGCTGGCCCTAGACAGTGTCGCCTCGATGCGTAACAAGGTCGATTTCTACCAGTGCATGCAGGAAAATACCGCTATTTCAAACGAGAAAACGCGCAAGGCCCGCTGTGAAACCTTTATCAAAAAATACTCCGGAGACACGGACATTTCGATTATCATCAAGATGGTGTCTGATACCGTGAACTATAGCGACAAGGGTGACTATACCCGCATACAGCCGGGCAGTTCAAGCAGCGCAAACAGTTCCAGTTCCGAAGCCATCAAGGATACCACGGCGCACTACCTGACCGTCAACAAGAACCTGAACATTACGCTTACAAGCTACAAGCAATTGGCAGACAGCATCAGCTCGACCGAAAAAGTCGGCGATCCTGAAATCCGCTTTATCGTCAGAACCTTTATCGAAGGCGACTCCTCGGGTTACGAACCGCTGACCGCCCTTGTACTGGACACCCTGAACGTAAAGAAATGGAGCGGCAAAAAGGCGGCGACCGTACTCATTCCGCGCGGCATCGACCAGATTGAAATCTGCCCCATCGTTATCGAGCAAAACGAACTTAAAGACCAATTCAAAAACGAGACGGTTCTAAAGGACGAGTGCCTCATGGTCAAGAAGATTGGACTTATCAAGGATATGGAAACGACCTCACAGACGACCTCAAATGAGAAAGTCGAAATCAAGTGGGATTGGTTCCTCTACGAAGTCGAATAAATTTCTCTTAAGACGCAAAGGTCCCGGAGCTTTAGCTCCGGGACCTTTCTTTTACTGTTGATTTTTTGCGGCTTCGCGCATACGCTTGCGGGCGCGCGAACCGGGGCGATTCATGCCGATAGTTCGGCGACCTTCCTGATTCTGCGGAATACCGCCGTTCGGCTTTTCGCGATTTTGCGGAGCCTGGCTCTGTTGAATCTGCGGCTTTTGATGCTTCTGCTGATTCTGCGGTTTCTGCTTCGAATGCGGGGCATTCTGCGGATTGCCCGTGTTATGGCCCTCGCGGTTAGATTCGCCTCGACGGTCGCCGCCACGGTTTTCGTGGCGATTCAGCTCACCACGATTCGGCTTGTTGCCGTGATGGTTGCCTTTGGGGAATCCACGGCCGCGTGCATTGCGCATTTCGCTTTCGGGAGTTTCCTTTTGCGGGGGCGGGAGCTTTTCGAAAATCGTCTTGTCGCCTTCGGGAATACTGATGCGAGTCAATTTCTCGATGGCACGAAGGTCCTGTTCTTCGTCGGGAGCGCAGAACGAAATCGCGATACCGTCCTTCCCTGCGCGGGCCGTACGTCCAATACGGTGCACGAACGTTTCCGGGACATCGGGCAGGTCGTAGTTGAAAACATGCGACACATCGTCCACGTCGATGCCACGAGCGGCGATATCAGTCGCCACTAGCACACGAATCTGTTCGCACTTGAAGTTGCCCAGGGCCTCCTGCCTACGGTTCTGGCTCTTGTTGCCGTGAATCGCGGCGCACTTGATGCCCGCCTTTTCAAGCACTCGCGTGATTTTATCCGCACCGTGCTTGGTTCGGCTAAAGACTAGCACCTTTTTCATTTCGGGGTGCGCAAGCAAGAGTTCCTTGAGGAGAGCGCCCTTGCGGCGCTTGTCGATGCGGTAAAGCTCCTGGTGAATGCGCTCGATGGGAGTGCTCTGCGGCGCCACTTCCACCCTCACTGGGTTCGGTCGCAGAATCGTCGCGGCAAGTTTCGTGATGTCATCGGGCATGGTCGCGCTGAAGAACAGGTTCTGCCTGTTCTGCGGGAGTAACGCCACCACCTTGCGAATGTCGTGAATGAACCCCATGTCGAGCATTCGGTCGGCCTCGTCGAGCACGAAAAATTCCAGCGCCTTTAACGACACCGCCTTCTGGTTTATGAGGTCTAGCAAGCGTCCAGGGGTTGCCACCAGCACATCGACGCCTCGAATCAGATTACGCTTTTGGCTGACATCGCTCACGCCGCCAAAAATGCAGGCCGTCGAAATCGCCGTAAACTGGGCGTACTGCTTAAAGCAATCTTCCACCTGAATCGCAAGTTCTCGCGTCGGCAAAAGAATCAGCGCACGGCAAGTCTTAGGCGCACGGAACTTTCCCGAATCCAGCAACAACTGCAAAATCGGAAGCGCAAACGCGGCGGTCTTTCCCGTTCCCGTCTGGGCAATTCCTAGAAGATCTTTGCCTTCCAACAGACTCGGAATCGATTTTTCCTGAATCGGAGTAGGTTGTTCATAGCCAACAGCACGCACAGCGCGTTGCAACGGATTCGCTAAGGGAAGTTCTGAAAAAAGCATATTAGGTTCAAAAATAGAAAAATCTTCAATCGATTATCTAGTCCCGATAACATACTTGACGCAATCAGGTTTCGGAGCCTCGATCCTAAAGCGCAGGACTCGCAGCAGAGTCTCGGCACCATTACGGGTGTATGTCAGATACTGGTAAGTCGATTCGGGGATAATCACGCGGCCCCCTTCCTTAACCAGCTTCATCGCCTTAAAAATCCGGTCGAGGCAATCAGCTTCCTTCAATTGAAGCAGTTCTTCTGTCAGGCAAATGACTACCTGGTCAAACCGGAAATAAATCGAATCCAGCTCCGAAGTCTTTGCAACCATCACATTCTCAATCGGATAGGGATTTTCTGTGACAACCAGGGTACTCCCCATGCAGCGCGTTTCCGCAAGAGTCTTTTCGATATCCTGCGGCATTCCCTCTTTCTTGATAAACCACGGTCTAGATGCACCGTCATTGTACAAAAGCGAAAAATACTTTTGTTCCAACTCACACAGCAGCCTAAGGTCATCCATCACCACATTTTCGTCATCGTGAACAAGGTAGATTAACCCACCAGCCGTTTCCAGGTCAACGGTCTTATTGAATATTCGAGTTTCGTTCATCGGAGCAAGCGCTATTTTATACGTACTTCTCAAGTTTTCCGCAATTTTCCAAAGCGAAAGACTCTCGGACTCGATATTGCGGGGAATAACCATCATTTTCATAGCCCCTTTTCGACGCAATCGATACGGTCTTTTCGCCTCTTCCGCAAACTTTTCGGGCTGCAAATACGCATCCAAAATAGAATCTGTCTCGTGCTGCCCATAAATCAAGTCCATATATTCCGCAGGCTGGCTGCATCCCATCGGGCGACAATTCACTTCAATAAGCACGGGGCCCTTTTCGTCAACCATGTACTCCCCATGAACCATCCCATACTGGATGCCAATGGCTTTTACGGTTTCAAAGGCGTACTCCACAATTTCGGCTTGTCCCGCAGACAGTTCCGAAATACTTTCGATAAACCTGTAAATATATCCACCTTCCGATGTCCTTATCTTGTCATAGACAAGCATCGAGGTCAAGCGAGGCTTTCCGGCCGAAACCGCCGTATTCACAATGTACTCCGTACCAACGATTCTTTCCTGAACAAGGACCTCATGCATCGCATTTCCGTAAAAATCAGTACTTTGCAAATTCGTCCTTACGTGTTCAAGAACTTCTTCTCTGCTGTCACACAAGGCAAGCCCCTGACTTCCTGCACCTTGTAGCGGTTTTACGACACCCCTTTCCAGATGATTTTCGCTTAGGAACTGTTCCGCTTCTTCAACATTCGATACGACTCGCCCTCGAATGTACCTAACACCACCCCTTTTCAGGGCTTCGTGCATGGCATCTTTCCTTGTCATGGAATCAAGAATCGAAGTCGGATTTCCCGGAAGTCCCAGAGATTCCGATAGCCTGTTCGCCATAACCACGCCAGATTCCGTTCCCGGTATGATGATGACTGGATTATAGGATTTCACCAGTTCAACCGTTTCTTCGTAGGTATCACATTCCCGGATAACTTCAAAAGGATACTTTATCTTTTTGTACGTTTCTTCACGATCGACAGCCATTATTCCCGTCGCCTTACATTCTAGGACAACGGCCCTGTAGCCTCGACAGACGATATCCTCGATGAAGTTGTATCCTGTCGATAACGCTTCTGCAACGATTATATTTCTCATAATTGTATCCCCTACATAGCTAATTTAAACCTTGTCTGATTCACACCCAACAGGTAATCATATTTCACTTCTGACGCAATTTTCTTGATCATCCAGATGTTTCCGAATTTTTCTTGATCAGCGCTAAAATGATCAAACGGTAGCCCGATACTTCGAGTATAGACCACAATCGACTCATTCTCTATCGTAATCCTCATATCCATATTAACGTACTTATCTTTAGAATTGCAAGCCGTATAGACAAAGATTTCTTCGGTAGCCACCGCCAAGAGGTTTGCCTTTTGAGAGTCTATTCCGTACTCGTCACAGAAATCAAGAACCATTCTAGTCACCACTCCGGCCTTTTCCATATTCCCATGTATTGAGATATCCAGAACATCGTTCTTAAACTTTTCACTCGGAACAAACAGGAACGGTGACATCTTATGAGAAAGCCTCCTTTGCGCTACAAAGTTATAGGCGAATATACCGACAACGATCAGTAACGAGCATAACGGATACGCAAGCCACAGGCCATCTACGCCCCAACATCTAGACAACAGATACACTAGAGGGACAATGCCCACAAAGCCATCGAAAGCACTTATAATAAAGGCATATTTTTTGCGTCCTAAAGCCATGTGATTGTATTGCGCCACCTGCACAAAGCCCCTGATAACAAACATCACCGAGAATATCCTCACAGCCTTAATCGTCATGGAATACGCATCAGCAGATTCGATATTGTACATAGAGGTAATAATCGAGGGGAAGAACAAGAACAAAAGCGTAAAGATCATATTTACAGCAAGTTGCGATTTTAGAGCCCGCTTACAAAGAAACCGAATTCCCACATAATCTTTCTGAGCCCTCATCACGGCAATCAAGGGGATAATCGATATTGCAATACCGGCCATAAAAATCGACACCAACGAAATCGTCTGAATGCACCCCGCAAAGGCGGTAATGCCCGCAATACCCGCAAGGCTACCCGCCATAAAGTTGCAATACGAGAACTTGACTGCAAAACCCAGCTGGGTCATCGCCGACGACATTCCTCCAGCCACAATCTGCGACAACATTCGAACCGTTTCTTTTGAAAATAGCGCAAAAGAAATCCTGCATTTTCCAAGCAGCACCCAAGCAATCAGGAATGCAAGCCCCACCGCGTAACCGACAAACGTCGCCCATGCGGCCCCCGTTATACCCATATCGAAAAAATGGATAAAGATGTAGTCAAAAATCAGGTTCACCACATTCGCCAAAACATTGATAAACGTAGCGAGTTTAGGGTTCCCTGTCGCAGGCAAAAAATTGATTAGCACCTGGATAAGAATTACAAGAGAGGCACTTATCGCCAGAACCCTTGTATAGGGAATAAACATCGACAACAGAGATTCATCCGTACAAAAGATTCTGGAAATTTCTTCATAAAAAAGGAGTCCTACAAGCGTTATTACTGCCGCAACCGCTAGCGAAGCAAAAAGCGTGAACGAAAAAATCTCGCCAGCCTTTTTCCTTTCCATTTTACCCAAATAGTTGGCATACAGCACCGAGCCCCCGATACCAAACATCGTATAGACAATGGCATACACCAACATAATCGGCATACCCAAATTGACTACACTCATGGCGGGGCTTCCCAAAAGTTGCGCCACGATGATGGAATCCGCAAATTCGTTTAACGAAAGGGCTATAGTACTTACGACAGACGGAATCAAGAATCGAAAAAACTGTCTCTTGACAATTTCGTCATTACGTAAAAGCGCACACGGAGGTTCAATAAAACGGCTCATAAATTTTCCCAAGTACAACAAAGCGCAGAATTACATCCGCGAAAAAATCCTTCTTATCGTTCATTTTAAATATACCATTTTTGCAGAAGGAAATAAAGACAAAAAAAAACACCCCGGCTCCCTATAAGGAGTCGGGATATTTTGTAAGGGAAATCCCCGCCTTCGCGGGGATGACATTCCTCTATTTTATTCTAGGCTTGAGCGAGCATAAGCAAAAAAGATGGCCGAAAGACCATCTTTTTCAAATTCAAGATTTGAAGAAGAAACGAGCGAGAGCAGGTCCTAATCTCTATCTTGTAACGGAAACAAGTTTCCGACAAGATAGGACTACGACATCCTTCGACGATCAATGGGCTAAGCCCATTTCCCGCACTAAAGTGCGGAGTCTCAGTAGAACCCGGACCGAAGGCGTACAACTCGTACGTCGAGAGTCCGGGTGACGAACTATCGCGAAGTTTATTTCTTCAAATATTCGTTGATGCCTGCAGCAGCACGACGACCTTCACCCATGGCGAGGATCACGGTTGCGGCACCCAGCACGATGTCGCCACCGGCGTAGACCTTTTCCATAAAGGTCTTGTTGGCGGTTGCATCTTCGAGAAGGATGTGACCCTTCTTGTCGACGGAGAGTTCCGGCGTGGTGTTGCTGATAAGCGGGTTAGAACCGTTACCGATAGCAACGAGCACGGTGTCGCATTCGATTTCGAAGCTTGCGCCTTCGACCTTGACCGGACGCGGACGGCCCTTTTCATCGGGTTCGCCGAGTTCGTACTTGTCGACGAGCATGCCGCGCACGTGGCCGGCTTCGTCGCCAAGAATCTTGGCCGGGTTCTGCAGAACGCAGAATTCGACACCCTCTTCCTGAGCATGGAGAACTTCTTCCTTACGGGCCGGGAGTTCGTTCATGCTGCGGCGGTAAATGATGCGGACCTTTTCGGCACCGAGACGGAGAGCCATACGGGCAGCGTCCATAGCGACGTTACCACCACCGAGAACGACCACGTTCTTGCCGGGCCACATCGGAGTATCGGCATGTTCCTTGTCGTAGGCGCGCATGAGGTTAGCGCGGGTCAGGTATTCGTTAGCGGCGAACACACCGACCAGGTTTTCACCTTCGATGTTCATAAAGAGCGGGAGGCCTGCACCGGTACCGACGAACACGGCATCGAAGCCATCCTTTTCAATCAAGTCCTTGAGCTTGCGAGTACGGCCGATGACAAAATTTGTCTCGAACTTCACGCCCATGGCAGCAAGGGATTCAATTTCGTTGTCCACGATCTTCTTCGGAAGACGGAATTCAGGAATACCGTAGCGGACCACACCACCGAGCTTGTGGAAAGCTTCGAAGATGGTCACGTCGTGGCCTTCGCGGCGCACGTCAGCAGCGACAACCAGGCCGGCAGGACCGGAACCAATCACAGCAACCTTCTTGCCAGTAGCAGGCTTCACGGCCGGCACAGAAGCGCCACCGTTGTTGCGTTCATAGTCAGCAGCAAAGCGTTCCAAGCGACCGATAGCCACAGCCTGGTTCACGTCCTTGTGCATCTTGCCCATGGTGCAGTTCATCTGGCACTGGCGTTCCTGCGGGCAAACGCGGCCGCAGATTGCCGGGAGCAAGCTCGTTTCCTTAATCTTCGCAATAGCAGCCTTGAAGTCACCTTCGGCAATCTTTGCGATGAAGGCCGGAATGTCGATGTGCACCGGGCAGCTTTCGACGCAGGACGGCTTCTTACAGGCGAGGCAGCGGTTGGCTTCCACAATAGCCTGGGCTTCGGTGTAACCCTGAGCCACTTCTTCCATCACGCGGGCGCGGTAGCTGGGTTCGAGCTGCGGCATCGGCTGGGCCGGAATGGCAGTCTTGTCCTTGGGCTTGAGCGGCTTCGGAAGGGCGTTAATCTTTTCAAGTTCCACCTTGGCGGCGGCGTCCAACTGTTCACGAGTCAAATGTTCAGACATTACTTGCTCTCCTTGGCCTTTGCGTCAGCCATCTTGTCAATGTTGCACTTGTGGCCATCGTTTGCACCGAAGCGGTGCAGAGATTCCTGTTCCTGGGGCTTGAAGGCGCCCATACGCTGGAGCATGTTGTTCCAGTCGACTTCGTGGCCGTCGAATTCCGGACCATCGACGCAGACGAACTTCGTCTTGCCGCCGATAGTCACGCGGCAGCCACCGCACATGCCGGTCCCGTCCACCATGATGCTGTTGAGGCTCACCACGGTCTTCACGCCGTAGGGCTTGGTGGTGAGGGCGCAGAACTTCATCATGATCGGAGGACCGATAGCGATCACCATGTCGGGCTTGCCCTTGGTGTCTTCGCAGAGTTCCTTCAGCGGTTCGGTCACGAGACCCTTGCGGCCATAGGAACCGTCGTCGGTCATGAAGATGATGTTGTCGGCGAGAGCTGTCATTTCGTCCTTCATGAGGAACAGGCTTTCGTTACGGGCACCCATAATGATGGTGACCTTGTTGCCTGCAGCCTTGAGGGCCTGAACAATCGGGTGCATCGGGGCGATACCCACGCCACCGCACACGCAAACCACGTGGCCAAAATTCTCGATGTGGGTCGGAGAGCCGAGCGGGCCCACGAGCACGGGAATATCGTCACCGACTTCGAACTTGGAAAGTTCGGTGGTGGTCTTGCCAACCGTCTGGAAAATCAGGGTGATAGAGCCTTCAGTCGTGTCGGCATCGGCGATGGTGAGAGGCACGCGTTCGCCGTTGTCCTTGTTCGTCTGGAGGATGATAAACTGGCCGGCCTTACGCTCTTGAGCGATCAGCGGGGCCTCGACGCGGAACATGTAGACCGCGGAAGACATTTGTTTTTTAAAGAGAATTTTTGCCATAGTGAGCTGAAAAATAGAAAAAAGGCCAGCCATACGGCAGGGCCCCTTCTGTAAAATAATGCTCCAATTAGGCAACTGGAGCGACTTAAAAAGGAAGATCCCCGCCTTCGCGGGGATGACAGAGTGTGAGGCGGGGATGACAGTGTGTGAAGCGGGGATGGCCGCACGGGTTAGAAGTAGATGAAGCCACCGAAGGTGACAAAGACGCCTTCGCCATTGAAGATCGACTTGGTGTCGGTGAAGAACTTGTCGCCAAAGGCGAATTCACAGGCCGCCCAGTCCTTATACTGGTAACGGAGTCCCATAGAAGCTTCGACCTTACTCGAATAGCTCTCCTTGATCTTGATTTCGTCATACGGAGTCTTGTTATCAATATAGCGGAAGACTTCCCAAATATAGTCCGCTTCACCAAAGATCATCAGTTCATCCGTCAGAAGAACTTCACCCAAGATATTCGGGATCACATCCACGCCCACCGTAGTAAACGAGGTTTCTTTCAGTTTTCCACTTGTCGTGTCGCGCATATCAGCCTTGTCGTAAATGGTAACAGGAACGGCTGTGTTCACACCCATGTAGACATTGGCATAGCTTGCACGAAGCACCGGCGTACCATAGTTAAACACAGGAACAATCGTATTTGCCGAAGCCAGGGAATCACCAATCAGCGTTCCACCAACTTCCCTTTCTTCTTCGTGACGATTAAAGGCTACACCTGCCGACCAGAAGTGCGTACGTGCAGACGGACCGTCCGTCACAATCAAAGATGCGTCCAAATCGCGGTAACGTTCTTCGGTCTTAGGACCTTTAACAGGTTTCACATTCTTTTCGTGATCGTATGTGGTCCAATCGCCTGACAAAGTCACGACATAGCCGCCCAGGGTTTTAGATAAAGTAAGGCCCCAGTCGTCGCCAGCTTCGGTTTCCTTGACATCGGCACTCTTGGTTTCCGTTTTCATTTGTCCTAAGCCCACACGAGCCTCGATGGCAAAGCTGGGTGTCGCATAACCGAGAGTTGCGCGGCCAAGCTCTCCCGAGATATCCATGGCACCAAAGAAGCCACCCAACGAGAAGGCACCCTTTTCACCAGACGGTTCGAGGTAGAAGAACTTATTGAACGCAAGCTTCGTTAGGCGCTTCTCCAGCAAGGTATTCACGTTGTCACCTGCGGCTTCGTTTTCTACACGGTTGTAGGCGTTGCCATGCAAGACCGTGAACGGAGTTTTCGGCGGGCCCATACGGACAGGGGCTTCGGAAGTGGCAGGAGCATTTCCTTCGGCAGTCGCTACAACCTCAGAGGCAGGAACAACAGGAGCGGCGGGCTGTGTTTGTACAGGAGCCGGAGCAGCCTCTTGGGCCGGCTTCGTTTCACTAGCAACGGTTTCAGGAGCAGGAGCTGCAGCGACAGAATTTTCTACGGGAGCCTTTTCCGGCTGGGCCGCTTCGGGAGCAGCAGCGGTTTCTGCAGCGGGTGCAGCCGAAGGCTGTTCGGCGGCGGGTGCGGCAGCAGGGGCAGCAGATTGTTCTGCCGGAGCTGCTGTTTCGGGAGCTGGCTGGGCAGCGGGCGCGGTAGGTGTTTCAGCCTGTGCAGCAGGGGCTGCAGCGGGTGCGGCAGCAGGAGCTGCCTGTTGAGCAAAGGCAAAGGCGGCAGACGCAATCGTCAAAGCCAAAGTCTTCTTTAAATTCATTTTCCACTCCTTATGTTACTTTTTCTTTGCAATTTACCTCAAAAGCAACAAAAAAGCAAGTATTTTTTTTCGAAAGTTGCATTTTTTACAAAATATTGCTTTTTCTCCGAATAAACGCATTGGATTCCATCAACAGAATGTTTATGCTTGAAAAGCTTCTCTGGTTCCCCTCCCTCGTTTCACTCGGTCGAGGATGACAGCTCCAAGATGACACCCTGATACCTCAAAAACATTTCTATTTTAGTCAGCATGTCCGGAACAATCCGCTTTGCACCGAGTCCCACGGGATACCTGCACGAAGGTCACCTGCTTTCGGCTTTGTTCGTTTGGGCAGCCGCAAAAAAATGGAACCTAAGGGTTCACCTGCGCATCGAAGACCACGACCAGGGTCGCGCCCGCAAGGAATACATCGACAGCATCCGCGAAGACCTCGCCTGGCTCGGTTTTACCTACGATAGCGAAAGCATCCAGAGCAACCGCAGCGAAATCTACCAAAGAGTCCTGCAGCACCTTGCCGAAAGGGGGCTCGTGTACCCCTGCTACTGCAGTCGAAAGCAGCTCCTGGCCGAAAATCCGCGAAGCGAAACCGGCGAAGTAATTTACCAGGGAAAGTGTTTTAGACGAGAGAACGCTCGCAAGCTCGCTACAGACGAAAGACGAGAGATTGTTCCGCACAGTTTGCGCATCATTATTCCAGATAAAGTAATCAGCTGGCACGACGAGCGCCTCGGAACCTTTTACGAAAATCCGAAAAAACAATGTGGCGATTTTCCAATCCGTGACCGCGACGGTTACTGGACCTATCAATTCGCCGTCTGCGTCGACGACCTCGCCCAAGGTATCACGCACATTATTCGGGGCGAGGACATCCTGAATTCCACGGCCCGCCAAATAGCCCTCACCGAAATGATCGCCGATGCCTGCCAGGGCGATGCCACCCTCCACTTTCCGCCCTATCAGCGCCCCAAGTACCTACACCACCCCCTCATTGTAGATAGCACCGGAAAAAAGCTTTCCAAGCGCGAACACGCCCATAGCCTAAGGCAAGACAAAGAAGCCGGAACCACCCCCGAACAGCTTTTCGGGCGTCTCCTTTTCAAGGTGGGAATCGCCCAAAGCGATACCCCCACCCCCCTCGACGCCGCTCTTGGACAAATTATCCGTATTTTATAGCGGAGCCCCAGAACAAAAGCCCGAAAAATACGTATATTCGGGATATGTCGTCCCCATCTGCAATTGTTGCCCAAATAAGGCAAGAAGCAGCCCTTTTTGACTCCAAGGACCGCTTACTTCATTTTACTGCAAAAAGCGACTTCCAATCCCCTCCCCTTATGGAAGCCGGTGACTTGTTCTTTGAAAAATGGATGCAGGCACAAGGCCCGCTTCCACTAGAATCCTTTTTCCAGGTATCGGCAAACTTCACGGCACAGCAAAAGATTACCGCGGTCGACACCATGACAACAGTTCTCCGCCAAAAAATGGACGACTTTGGCGAAACGGACTTGTACCTGATTCTTGGATTCCTGAAATGGGACGGCAACGCGCTCGCCCCGAGCCTCCTTGTTCCCCTGGACACAGATGCGTCCCAAAAGACACTTACCATTTCCAAGCGACTCCCGATCGAAAACGTGGTTCTTCGCGAAAGGCTCAAGGACACCGTAACGCTCCCCACCGTCGAAGACGCCATTATAAACGGCAAGTTCAGCCTGCTGCTCTATTTTTCACTTTTTGAAAAAGCCATCGTCGCCGAACGCAATTGGAAGTTCACCCGGCACGGAGTTTGCCTTGGGTTCTTCAACACAAGCCATCTGCTCCTTAAAAAGCGGATGGCACTTGGATTTTCCGACAAGGTCGTAAACGCGAACCCGACGCTTTCTTCCCTTTTCAGCGAAGACGGTTTCCAGACTCAGGAATCCCTGTTCGAAGAGCAGGAATTCAACAAGATTTTTTCGCCTGCAGACCACCATTTCCTGTACACAACCGATTCCCATACCGACAAGGTTACGATCGACGCCCTGAACGAAGACGCCTGCGCATACGCAATTCAGGCCCTTCCCGGAACCGACAAGATGAAGGTTACCGCCAATATCGTTGCCGACTCGGTAGCCAAGGGGCAGAAGGTTTTGGTCACCTACAGGCGAGCCGTTTCGGCGCGCACCTTCCAGGAATCATGGAAACCTTCGTTCCGCACGTTCCCAAAATCCGACCGGGGCGCCCTGGAGCAAGGGATACGCTCCATCCGCAAGGAATTCCTGGACTATTACGAAACTATCAACAAGCCGCTTGCCCCGACAGGCATCCAGCTTTCGCAGCTGCTCCGTGAATTCATCGAGGCAAAACCGCCCAAACGCAAATACAGCGATTCCATTTACCAGGGAATCCCTGCACTCAGCTACAAGGATTTCCTGGAGCTGAAGGCAGACCTGCACCAACTGAACGAACTCTATTTTGAAAAGGGCGGCATCGAAGCACGCAAGGCTTTCCAGGGTGTAAAGCTCCCCGAACTCCAGCCGGAACAAGGAGAGGCCCTTTCGCAGGAACTGAACCGGGCAGCCCAGCACGCGAACGAACTGGACGGACTTATCACCACGATGAAGTCCGCAGGGCTTTTCCCGGCAGGAATCTTCCTTTCGAGCCTCGCCGACATTCTGGAACTGATTCGCGACCATTTCAGCAAGGACACTCCTGTATTCGAATCCTGGCAGCTGAGAAGCCACAACTGGAACGACTACCGCGACACGCTCCTTGCACTCCCCGAAGCGGGCGACAAGTGGGTCAACTACCGCAGGCAGGCTTCTGACATTTACACCGATAACGCCGTCGACGAAAACATCCAGTCGGCACGCGACGATTTTGCCGAATGCCAGAAGATTGCCCTTAAGGGGCTTTCGGACCGTTACCGTTCATCCCGTCGCAAGTTGCTTTCCGTTCTGCGCAAGCCCAAGAGCGTAGAATCCGATGCAAAGCTTCTGGACCTTATAGACACCCTACTCGAATTGCAGGACAACAAGAGAACCTACAAAGAAAGTGCCGTCCTCGGAAACCACCTGCTCGGTAAGGACTGGCACTACGAAGGTTCCAACTGGGAAGAACTCCGGTCCAAGATTCAGTTCATTTACGATTTCCGCGACAAGCACAAGAGCGACCCGAAGCTCGAACTCCTGTTGCAGATTCTCGAGCAATGGCACCTGTTCAAGGAAATGCTCCCCGAGTTCGACAAGCTGTACCGTTCGGTACTCGAACTGCAGCAGTCGATCAGGCAGATTAACAAGGCCATGGCGCTCGAAAATCCGCTTGAAAGCCTGAGCATCGAAAAATGGCTCGACAAGATCAAGTCCTGGAGCGAAAACTGGAACCACCTGGATATCCACGTGCAGCTGACCGCGCTTTTCAAGAAAATGGAAAGCTACCCCTGCAAGAATCTTCTCCAGTACATCGAGAATCCGGACAACGTCGACCGTGAACTGGCACAAGCGGTCGCCCACTGTTGGGCAAGGAACCAAATTCAGATTGTCACCCGAAACTGTCCGGGGCTGTTTACGCAAACACCCAAGGCGCGTTCCCAGAAAAGCAAGGAATACCGCGACCTTCTGGACCGTTTCAGCAGCGCGAACTTCAGCGAACTGCATAGCGCCGTACAGGATACTCCCGATGCGCTAACGACACTTCATCTGAACGAATCGCTCCGGATTCCCGAAGCGACCAACTACGACATCGCCATTATTCTCGATGCCGATAGCATTTCGATTGCAGAAGCATTACCGACACTGCTTGCCGCAAAGAAGGTCATCCTTATCGGCAACCCGCAGAATCCAGGACTCGAATACCAGCCCCTGGATGCCTACCAGGAAAGGCCTCAGCTTTCGCCGTTTTTCCAGGAAAGCATCCTTACGGCAGCACTTCGCCAGGGCATTCCGACACGCGAACTTTGGTTCTCGACGCAATACCCGGACGCAAGCCTTATCGCATTTGCAAACGACAACATCTACAATCACGGTATCAAGCAGTTCCCCTCGCCAAATAACGAAACATTCCGTGGAATCCACCTGAAAGTTACCGACGACAAGGTACTCGCTATTGCGCAGGCCGCACTGCAACATGCGGAACGTCACCCCGAAAAGACTCTCGGTATCGTGGCCTTCCACCAGTCCACCTGCCGTGAAATCGACGACGCCATTCATGCGCAACTGATCGCAGGCTCGGCCGCCTATCATTTCTTTAACAGGCCGAATCCGGACATCCGCTACTTTGTTAAAACCCCCGACCGTGCGGTAGATAACTTTAGGGACGTGATTTTCGTCTGCTGCGAAGCCGAAGGGGCAACCGGCATGGCCGGCGACCACAAGGTATCGCTCTGCACGACCTTGGCCAAAAAGGAACTCCGCGTATTCATTTCCGAGGCGGACCTTTCCAAGAACAACGGTCAGAAACATTCGCTTTTCTGGAACTGGATGCATTACCTGCAGAGCAAGGACTATTCCATTTCCGAAAATACCGCACCGGCACCGTCTCCACTGCGTGAGCAGGTCGTCGCAAAGCTTTCTGCCGAAAACATCGTGTTGCAGGAATCCTTTGCGAAAGGCGGCATTCCCGTAGGTCCCGTCGTCGTAGACGCCAATAACCCCAAGCGGTTCCTTGCGCTTATCGAAGACGACTGCACTACTGAACGTTTCCGTGACTCCGTCGAAGACCGCGACTATATCCGTCCGCTTATCTTAAGACAGCTCGGCTGGAAAGTGCTGAACCTGTGGCTTCCCACCTGGTTCATGGCGCAGAAAGACGAAATCGGACATTTGGTTGCAACGATTGCCATCGAGCAGAGCGTGGCACCGCCGCCTTCTGCCGCGGCCCCCGAAGACGAGGAATCCGAGGCAAGCCTTTCCAATGCGCCGACCACGGTTCCCTACCAGGTGATGCATCCGAAAATCGAAGGCACCGCCCACGACAAGCCGATTGCGGAACTGCCGACGGCAGCCCTTATCACGCAGCTCAAGTTCTATGTGGACAACGAAGCTCCTATTCACCAGGATATGCTGCTCCAGCGCGTCCTGGAACTTCACCATGTAGACCGGATGGGGCCGATGCTCCAAAAGGCGCTTACCGAAGCGATCAACCAGGGACTTCAAAAGAAGCGCTTTATCAAGACCGGGCCCTTCTTCTATTCGCTCAAGCCCAAGGAAGCCGTTCCGCGCAACCGCGCCGACCGCCCCGACTTCGAAAGAAAGCTCGCCTACGTGGCGCCCGAAGAAAGAGCGCTCATGCCAGCGACCATGGACGAACACGCCCTGAAAGAAGCGATGGGACTACTCGAGTAGAGTTACTAGTTCTAAGTTACTAGACTTAGTTGGTAGAACTTAGAGCTTAGGGATATTTCTCTAATAACAGAAATGCCCGACCAAGTCGGGCATGACATTGATTACGCGAAATTCATTTCGCGTGATTGTAGCAGACAGCTACTTCACCTTCACGACGAATGCGGTGATGTTATAAGCGGAAAGCTCGCGGGCCTTGTCCTCTGCCGCCTTCTTGCTTCCCCAGCCACCACCACGCAGCTTGTAGAACGGAGCATCGAACACCACCTGAATGGCATACCCCGTACTTGCAGAAATCTGCGCACGGCGACGCTGGGCAGCATCAAAATCGGCAACAGATTCAAACTGGAGCATATAATAGCCGTCAGACTTCGCCGCCTTTGCCGAAGCCTTTCCCTGAACAGCGGATTCGCTTGTAGAGGAATCGCGGAGAGACGCACTCAGTACAGGCTTATATTCCTTGCCACGGAAAAGGGAATCCAGATCCGTAGGTTCCGACGCATTCGACGTTACGACAGCGGCGGCACACAAACTCATAACAGCTAAAAACTTTCGCATACTGCAAATATAAAAAAATCCCGGTCAAAGACCGGGATTGAAACTTTAAAGCATCGAGACTACTTGATCTTGGAGCGTCTTACACCCCAGATAGAAGTGCTTTCCTGCTTGTTGTCCTTACCGTGGTCGCCCAGCTTAACGAAGGAGTTGAACTTCACGATATAGGCACCGGTACCCACCTGGCGGCCCTTGTCGGAACGCATGTTCCAGGCGATGAAGAAGTTGCGGTCCTTACCCGGATCGTTACACTTTCCACCGTCGAAGTACTGGATCTTCTTGCCGTTCTGATCGACTTCGGTATTGAACTTGTCGTCGCAATAGATCTTGCCACTCTTGCTTGCCACGAAGGAGCCGAGGTTGGTGAAGTATTCGACTTCGTAAGAGAAGTACACGTCGCTCACATCCTCGATTTCGTTTTCAAGAATCAAGCCGAACATATCGGGCATCACGAAGTGACCCGGAACATTCACGGAGTCTCTCAGGATTTCGTCCTTCGAAACAGAGGTGAGGAAGCTTCTCACATAAACAGCCGGACCCGGTTCGGCATCGCTTGTATGACCGAAGTTCTTTTCAATAACGTTCTTTTCACCTTCACCAACAATCAGAACCCACGGAGACGGCAGACGACCGCTCTTGTCATCCAGACCCGTCGGAGAGTTCCAGTTGAACTTGGCGTCTTCTTCAACGTTACGCAGGGTATCGCTACCCGACACATTGTATTCGGCCTTGTCCGTCCAGTAAACGGTTTCGGTGTTACCCGTCACGCGGAGATAGTCACCCTTGTGGGGGCCGATGTTTTCACGGCTATAGGTATAACGGACACGTCCCTGATCGTCAAGTTCGCTCAAGGCCGGTTCCAAAAGTGCTGTCACCTTCGTGGTTCCGCCGTCCACAACAGAGGCGTAACGGGAAGCCTCGTCCTGGATATCGGTTGCAGAATTCAGGAAGTAGTCCATGGAGCTCTTCTTGTTATCCTTAGACACCAGATCCACCGGTTCAGACATCACCACTACAAGGCTATCGCGGTCAAGCAAATCGCCACCCTTGTCGCGCAAGGTCTTCACTTCGACACGCAGCGGAACCGGAGCCACACGGTCAATCAAGTCGGTCTGGAAACCCTGAATGACTTCGTAGGCAGCCTTCTTCTGCGAATCGTTACAGATAGATTCGTCGGCATCGCAGAACTTGGCGTAAGAAATAATTCTACCGCGTCCACCGGTCTTTGCCACTTCGGAAAGCTTGAGACCGCCAATTTTCAGGACGTTGGTGCAGAGGTCGCCCGAGCAGCTCGTCATGCTAGCGTCAATCGGCTGAAGCGTATTACAGAAGATTTTCTCTTCGGAATCCTTCTTCTTGGTAAGGCCTTCTTCGGCAAGGCTGAAGTCCACCTTCAGGTCATCGGTAGAGGTCACCGTGGAGTCCCAAATGATGCAAACCTTGATAGGCAGGGAGTCCTTCGGAATGGCACGGTGATAGTAGATAGCCACGGAGTCAGCGATACCGTCAAGGTATTCCTGATCTTCTCTATAGTATTTTTCATGAATCTTGTAGCCCGGCAGAGTCTTTCCACGAACGTCGAACACGTCAGCAAGGCGCGGAGTCGGCACCGGCGGAGTTCTGAAGAAGATCGGGGAGTATTCGGCAGTCACCGTACCGAGGGCGTTTGCCACCACAATCTTTGCCGGATGGTCCGGACGCCTATATTCCTTATTTTCAGACGTCAAGGAAATAACTGCGTAACCATTTTCAAAGGTCGTTTCGGGCTGAGAGAACACGATTCCTTCGGAGGTACCGTCGGCACCGCTATACATGTGAATGGTCAGCTTGCAATCCGGGCACGGGATAATTCCACCATCGCCATCCGGTTTGAAAATGGCAAGGTACAGGTCAACCACGGAACCGACCCAACGTTCGCCGTTGTTACCGTCGGCTTCGGTATCACCGCTCTTAGCAACCGGAAGCACACCGGAATCAGGAATAGCTTCGATAAACTGGATGACCGGCAAGAAGAACTTGATCTTCATCGTGTTCGTCCTTCCGACAACACTGATGCCCACTTCCTTTTGTCCGTTGTCAGCCTTTTCGAAATCCGTTTCCAGAACCGTCACAAAGACAGTATCGACACCGGTAGGACCAATCGTGCGATTTGCATTAGCTGCAGTCAGGAGCTCAGCGCAAGAACCGTCGTCAGCCACCTTGAGGCAAACCTGCATCAGGGGGTCGGCGTTCAGAGTATACGGAACGTTGCTGGCATCCATCGGAAGAATGTCGAGCGGATCAGAAGACGATTTCGGTTCGTGAACGCTAGAAATGTAGACTGGAACCCAATCACCCGCCATGGCGGAAGTAGTAACAGAGTAGCGACCACCGGTCATTTCGACACCGTTCGTATCCTGAGCGATACCGTCGCGGTAGATAACGTCCACTTCGCCCTGCGGACGGAAGGTAGCCACCTGCTTGGACTTGTTGCCAATCTTCATAAACAAGGTGTAACGGCCCGTTCCGAGTTCGCAAACGTCTTCGGCCTTACCTACAGAGGGCTTTGTCCAATTCGTGAGATCAATAATGCAGTTGTACTGACCCGGCGTCGTAATATGCTTGGAGCGAGCCGACGTAGAGTCCGAAATCTTGCGGCCTTCAACCAGCCAGTAGGAAATATCGAGCCCTGCACATTCGGGTTTATTGGTAAAGTCGCTACCGCAGCAGGTCAAGCCTTCATCGCTACCAACAGCAACCGCGGCACAAGAACCATCACCCGTTTCGGAATAGCAGACATCATAGCTCTTGCTATCGGTAACAGTCTTATCACGGGTCAACGTAATATCCTGTTTCTGGCGAATGTACATATTCGTCTTGATAATCACGTTACTCATAGAGGTACGACGGTCGCAGAAGAAGATATCCAGGTCATATTCATTACCAGGAACAAGGAATCCATCTCCATAAGCAGTAGCTGAATTCAAGTTCTTAAGAACCACGTGTCCCGGAGTTGCAAGGTGCGGACCACCGGCATCCACGACAAGCTTGTTGTTGATGAACACCCAAATGTCGTCGTCACCGCGGAAGGTAAATTCCTGGTCTTCGTAATAGGTGAACTTAGCATGAGATTCAAAGCAGAAATGCTGGTTACGAGGCAGATTTTTATTGCCGTTCATAGCCTTCCAATCCTGACGAGTTCCCCAATCCCAAACAGACGGTTGCTCACCATCATTAAACAAGCCATTACAATCGCGTCCACCAGGCCAACCAGGAGTTGTGCAGTATTGGTCAAAGTTCTTGACAGTATCCTTTACAGGGACTGGAGCTTCAGCCATTCTCTTCCTACGAGCCTTCCAAGTCGGACCCTGGGGAACACCGTTGATTACAACCACATTGGCATCACCGAATTTGCCATCGGAAACAACCATATCGCCACTAGCATCGAGCGTATATGTATCTCCATCATGTTCAAGCGGGTAGAAACCACCAATAAAGTTACCAATCTTGTTGGAATCTGAATCATACCCCCAACGGGTATCCTTACCATAGTGACGGAAAGGCATATCGAAGCACTGAACTTCGTTTACATTCGGAACGTAGTTGAAAAGCGTACTGAATTCGCTTTCGGAATGGAAACATTTTTGCGCATTGGCAGAACCAGAATATTCCGGTTTCTTGGTTGCCGGATTAAGATCCTTCTTCACAATGTCTTTGTGAACACCGACGCAAGGCTCACTTTTATCGGCATTGTAATCTGTAAACAACTTATTCAATTCTCTGTCGGTATCGTAAATCAAGGCCGCCAGCTTGTAGGAACAACGTTCCGTATCACCCGCTTCCGGAATACCGGGGTCAACAGTCGCCCAGCCACCCTGGGTGAGGTCATTCCAGTCATCTTCGTCCGGAACGAAATACAAGGTATTCGTATTAAAGGCGTTGAAATACGTTGCCAAATTGATAGGGGTCGCCTGGGAGGCAGCTTCGTTCATGCCATTGAGGCCCAACTGTTCCGTGGGTTCGTTCTTGCGGTACAGGACGATGCTCGACGGGACCTTATCGCCATCGAAAGCCATATAGTACCAGCCGCACATATCCACCGCCGGCGCCATGGCCGTATCCTTGGTACCGTCAATATTGATCATCACGTTGTCGGACTGCCAGCCTTCGTCCTGGGGAACAAGGAAATAGAAAAATTTTGCATTGGAAGGTTCAGAACCAGCAAAGGTCTTGCCATCGTGCAGGGGATCCTGCATCACATAGACCTTGTTACCGGCACCGGGGCACTTAATGTCACGTTGATTCTTCGGAAGGTTAGGATCATAAGGAGAACTACCATTCCATTCCGACATAAGAATATACTGCAACGGAGCTGTTTTTGAAGTCGATAAGCCAAAAGCGGTTTCCTGAGCTTCACCACCCGCATTAGCCAAATCATATTCATAATAGCCCGAAGTCGCATTATAATTAGATGAATCCACTGGAGCATCAATATTATTCATCGTCACAAAGAAAGATGACGGCCAGTCAGCAGGCTTCTTAAAATAAAGCGTACCAGCACAGCCAGCCCATACACTCTGCACACCTGCAACGAGCATACCTGCACCCAAAGCCCACTTCCACAGGGAGTTCACTGATGTATTCTTCATGTTTATTTCCATCGATGGTTTTCCTTCCAACTAGGCATACCAAAAAGACCGGCCTTTTTGAAATGCCACATACCGCCCTCAAATTTATTCTTTTCTACGTAAAAATGCCAACTCTTTTTGTAATTTTTGATTAAAAAAGCGGTTTTTTCTGTAAACAAACGGTGGATTAACTTTTGACAGTGAAAAAAATCACAGAAAAAACGCCCCTTTTGTAAAGAGTAGTTTTCAAACCAGACCGTAGAGCGTCCATAAGAGATGCCGCCCCTTCGATTTCGGCCCTTCGACGCGCTTCGCTTGCACTTCGGCAGGCTCAGTGTATCACTCAGGGACCTTTATAAGGTTAGCGAGCCTGCGAAGCGTGAGCTTGTCGAACCACGCTCAGGATGACACGTTCGTGTCACGTCCTACTATTTTACTACATTTCAAGGCAACACGGAGTGTCTTATGCAGGATATGGACCGAACAATTGCCAGCGGAAACACCATCAAACTACCGATAGCCCAGCTACGACCGCACCTGATTGTGCTTTACCCGCAAAACCAGTTCAAGCAGATACCGCTTACAAAGGGAACGGTTATCTTGGGCCGTGGGCAGGACGCGGACATCCGCATGGACGACGAACTGGTAAGCCGCAGGCATTGCGCTCTCACTTTCGACGGAATCGACGTGACGGTCAAGGACCTGGGCAGCACCAACGGCACCTTCGTGGACGGCTCCCCTGTCGCCGAAAGCAAGCTCGAAGACCACAACCGCCTGCAAATCGGCAAGATGGTCCTGAAAGTGGATTTCAAGGACGCCTCCGAAGAAGCTTTCGACCGCGAGCTCTACGAAGCGGCCACCATGGACCCGCTCACCCGTATCAGCAACCGTCGCACCTTTATGGACAGGAGCCTCGGCGAACTTGCGCTCGGGCGCCGTAACAACTACTACGTCCATACCATCATGGTCGACGCAGACCACTTTAAGCGCGTGAACGACACCTGGGGCCACCAGTGCGGTGACATGGTTCTCAAGGAAATCGCAAGAATCCTCAAGGAAGAAAAGCGCGAATCCGACCTACTCGCCCGTTACGGAGGCGAGGAATTCGTGCTACTTTTAAGCGGAATCGGCCCAGAAGACGCCAAAAAGAGCGCCGAACGCCTGCGCAGCGCCGTGGAACGTCACCGTTTTTCGTGGAAGGACACGATCATCCCCGTGACAATTTCACTGGGGCTTGCGAGCCGCCAAGGCGAAAACATCGGGAAAATCGAGGAAATGATCGCCGAATGTGACCGTCTGCTGTACATCGCCAAGGAAAGCGGCAGAAATCAGGTGGCCTTTTAAATTGTAAAAAAATTTCTAAATTTGGCGTCGAAATGTCTAGTTTGAATTCCGATCGCCTTAACTCCTTTGGTTCTGCAAGCATCCCGAAACTGGTGTTGCAGTTCTCGGTCCCGGCCATCATCAGCATGCTGGTGAACGCCCTCTACAACGTGGTGGACCGTTTTTTTGTAGGCCAAGGCGTCGGTAGTCTCGGCATTGCCGGCATTACGCTGTGCTTTCCGATTTGCCTATTTATAATGGCGATGTCCATGATGGTGGGCGTGGGCGGCAATACGCTTTTCGCAATTCGCCTCGGTCAAAAGAAGTACATCCAGGCAAGCATTATCCTGAACAACTCTTTCTCGTTGCTTATCCTAATGGCGCTTGGGACATTCACGCTCGGCGAAATTTTCATGGTGCCGCTCCTGAAATTGTTCGGTGCAAGCGAGCAGACTTTGCCGGTTGCCAGCAGCTACATGCGCATTTTGCTGTGTGGCGCCGTGTTCCAGACAATCGCCCCCGGCATGAACCACTTTATCCGTTCGATGGGACACCCCAAAACGGCCATGTTCCGTGAAATCGCGGGCGCCGTCACGAACATTATCCTCGACTACCTCTTTATCATGAAATTCCACTGGGGTATCGAAGGCGCCGCCTGGGCGACCATCGCCTCGCAGCTTGTCGCCTCGGCACTCATCACGCAGTTTTTCGTCAAGAAAACAGCGCCTATCCACATTCGCTGGCGCCACATGAAACTCCGTGCAGCCTATGTGCGCAAGATTCTTATTCTTGGGTTGCCGCCTTCCGTGATGCAGATTTGCAACAGCCTCATGAACGCCATCCTGGCCTGGAGCCTTACCACCTACGGAAACATCAGCGTACAGACTTCCGGAGTCCTTTCGGGCGGCGACATGGCGATTTCTGCATTTGGCATTATCAATAGTATCGTCTGCATCATCCTCCTTCCGCTCCTAGGATTCGTCCACGGGACGCAACCGATTATCGGCTACAATTATGGCGCCCGCCTCAACAAACGCGTCAAGGAAACCCTCAAGTTCATCTTTATTTATGCGGGCGGGTTCATGCTCGTCACCTGGGGAATCCTCATGTGGCAAGCCGAAGCCCTCGTGGCACCCTTTGCACCGAACGACCCGGAACTTATCAAGCTTGCCGCCTGGGGAATGCGCATATTCTCTGCCGCATTCTTCATGATTCCTTTTGGCATGGGAGCGGGGAACTTTTTCCAGGGGACCGGAAAGGCGTTCAGAGCCATGTTCCTGAACGCCTGCCGTCAAGTGATTCTGCTGATTCCGTTCTTGCTGATTCTGCCACACTTCTTTGAACTGAAGGGAGTGTTCATGGCGCAGCCGATTGCAGACACTGGGGCTGCGATTATCGGCCTTGCCATGCTCGCGCATGAAATGAAGAAACTCAAGTAGAGATCCCCGCCTGCGCGGGGATGACAATGGGAATTGAAGAGATCCCGAACCAAGTCCGGGATGACAAATTGGGCGTCTGGAATGACGTTAGCGGATGTTCACGCGGCGCATTGCTACCCCGACACGGACCACATAGGAACCCGCGCTTAACGCAGGAACTTCCGTTTCTCCAGAATAGGCAACACCGCGGTAAAGAACGCGACCCTGTAAATCCATCACGGCGTAGTTTTTTTGCACCTTCGCGACCGACTCGGCCAGAACAATCGTAAATTGGAAAGGCCCAGTCATCTTCAGACGGAATCCAGGGAATTCATCAAGGGGCTGTGAACTCGACGAAGATTGCGCCGAGCTGGAGCTCACTTTTACGCTAGAGCTCGAAGAGGAAAGCTCCGAACTACTCGATTTTGCACGAGAGCTTGAAGATTTAGGAGAAACTTTCTGGCTACTGCTCGACTTCGCGGAGCTACTCGAATCTTCAATAATCTCGGCTCCCTTTGAGCTGCTGGACTTTGCAGAACTGCTAGACAACACACTCGACGAAGACCGTGCCGAGCTTGAAGAGGATGCCTCCGAGCTGCTCGATTTTGCACGGGAACTCGACGACTTGGCAGAACTGGAACTCAATTCTTCGTTTACATCTAAAACGTTCACCGTTACTGACGAAAGAACATCGATTCCGCCATCATTGACATTCACCGTAAATATAAACGAAGGATTCGTTTCATAATCCAGCTTCATTGGGTCCTTCACAACAATAACATCACCATCGATTTTAAACGGCACGTCTTCAACAATAGAAAAAGTAAGTTTACGGAACTGAGCATTTTTTACATCGGGGTCAGATGCCTGAACGGTTCCCACGACAGTTCCCACTGGAGAATTTTCAGCGACCTCAAAGGTTGCATCAAAAATTACCGGAGGTTCATTTACATCAAGAATCTTTATGGTGCGAACAATGGAATCCGACAATCCATCTTCGTCAGTGACGGTTATTTTCACCGAGTAACTGGAATTCAGTTTTTCATAGTCTAGGTTAAAGCCATCTTTAACTGTAATTACAATTCCCACATTTTCACCCAAACTCAAAGATGCTGCAAAAAGTTTATCAGCCCCTTTTCCATTCGCATCCGCCAAAGTAACCAGAAGTGCATTTACATTCTTGTCGCTACTCACGGCAAATTTATGGGCAATAGTTCCTGTAGGAGAGTTTTCCGCAACACTAATCGTTCCCTCACAATTTTCGTCACTTGCAAGACAAGATATCACAGGTCCCGCCGGAAGAGGGGCATCATCAACTACCAAAGTAAAAGAGCCTTCTCTATTTCCATTCGAAAGTACAGCACCCTCTAAATCATATACCCGTAGCGTCAATGTTTCCGAGCCTTCATTCAAAGCATCGATCATCGCATTTAGATAAATTTTGCTTGTCGGCTTCAAAGCTCCAGCCTTAATTTTCACCGATTCATACGCTGCATCACAAATCGGGAAACTCGGATAAGAAGAGCCTCTATTAAAATCCTGAATGGACGCAACCCCAGCAGGCGTAGACGCGGAATCCTTGACATCATAGCAATACTTAAACGTGACATCCGTCATAGCCTCCTTATTAAGCTTTAGCGGAATTTCAACATTCGAATTATTTTCTGCAATATCGACACTAGACATGTAAAGAATAGGATCCAACGAAATCGTTGGTGGATCAAACGGAGCATAGCGGACACTTTCTCCATTAAATTCACTACCAACCATCACCTCACTTGCAATAAGCTGACCCGCCAAGACAAGATTTGAGCCTAGCGTCATTGTTCCATGTGTCATGAAAGTTCCCTGAAAATAGGATTTTACATTCATACTCGGCCACGTCATATCTTGCTTAGAATAGAACAAAAGATTGCCGGCATAATCTTCATTTGAAACGGGAGTTTCTGTCGTAATATTTGTCCATTTGGACTTCGAATAAACGGCCTTTTCGTCTACATAAACCACCTGAACAACAGCATCACTACTTACATCAATACTTTTGGCAAAAATTCGGACAAGCGTCCAGGGCGACTGCATCCGAACATTTAATTTCGCTCCACCACCCAGCACGATGTTTTCTACGGAGAAGTCAACGACGGCCTCTTCTGGAGGAACATCTATTGTGTACGTGGTAGCACTTACATCGATATTTTCTAGAACGATGGTATTCGAAGTTAAGGCAGTGGGATAATCGGGAACTTTTAGATTCGTCAGAACCGCAGGCACCTTGTCGTAACTGCAAGCACCCTTTGTTGCCGCAGTTCCTGTATACAGACTACCGCCAGAGGCCGAAATATCGCTGGAAGCATATTCGTTCACACTTCCCCCGACACAGTAGGTCCCGTAAAACTCATTCCCATTCGGCCCCGCTAAAAAGTTGCCGGTCGTGCGCACAGGTCCTGTAAAATAATCCACGCCGTTACTTAAAACAACATTTCCGCCAACATAGATCGGTCCCGCTAATTTATTTCCGTCGTTCAGAAATGCCAAATCCCCGGAAGCCGTACCAACCGCCCCTAAGGAATCCGAAATGACCGAGCGTCTAAGCGTTATCCCTTCCGTTCCCCAAATCTTGAAGGATATCAGCTTATCCCAATAGATTTGCTGACTGTCGGCAGGAACACCCTCAAATTCGAACGGAGCCACGGATGCCGCCGAAGCAAGCCCCGCCATTGCAAGAATCAGTCCATAAAAGTATTTCACAAACATCGCAGAGTCCCCTTTCCCTAAATAAACCAATACGCTATGTTAAAGCGACCTTGCCATGTCTTTGGAGAATCAGGCGTATCGCACAAGGGGGTAAGCCCCAATACAAAACGCAAATTGAAATCCAGGAATGACGATCCAATCCGACGCATTACACCTATGCCAGCAACGACATCAAATTCAAATGCCTTCAAGCCGCCGTCCGCCTCGTAGTCTTCGGTTCCAAATTCGTCCGTAATCGTCGACTTGTGTTTCGAATACAAATTAAAAGATACCATCGGGCCCGCTTCTACATAAACCAGGGACGGCATCATTAGACGAAGTGCCACGGGAATATCGACATTGAACTGCTGCACGGAATATTCAATTTCCATATCCGTACTTTTGGACATCTTATTTTCATCGCTCAGTTTCACGGTCACGTCAGACTTTCCGGAACCCGATACAAAGGACGCTCCCACATCGGCACGAACCCCGAAATACGGATTGAAAAGGAACAGACCACCGACACCGAGGTCAAAACCAACGCCCCAATAGCTACCGCTAAGATCATCGCCTCCGGTCGCCTTCACAGAGTAATTTTTATTGAATTGTATATTCGCAAGTCCAAACTGGGAATCGTAAAAATCACTGTAAAACGCCCCGATAATGGCCCCACCCCAAATCCATTTAGCTTTTTCTTCGGGTTCTACGGGAACCTCAGCTTTCGACTCAGCTTCGGGTTCCACCTGAGGCGCAGCCGGAAACATCGCTTCCTTGGAAAGTTCATTTTCCAGTTGCTTTTCGGACACCATCAAAAACAGTGCTTGCGCCTTGCCCCTGATTTCGACTTCCAGCTGTTCCACATCGGGACTCTTGGCGGCAAAACTACCGATGAGTTTATTTCCTGCCGTTTCGTAAAGTTCTACCGTAATCGTAAGGTTCGAACCGAAACGTCCGATACGCCCCTGCGCCACGTAGTCCGCCGAAATATTCTTGCCCGTTTCGACAAGGCAGCTCCCTTCGCAATCCTCTATCGCCTTGCCGGGCGGAAGCATCATCTGGATGTTTTCGCGAGTCATGATGACAAAGCCCTTGGAGGCAGGCAGCGCCTTTACCGCCTCGGAACGAAGAACATCCGTAAGGTACTGTTTTTCCTCTAACGAAAGGGCATCTTTGGCAGATATGGTTTCGAGGACCGCAACATGGGTCGCAAACAATAAAGCCGGGAAACAAAAAACGAGGATTAAGACTATCAGCGAGAGCTTTTTCATCTAAGGGGACCTTTCGTACAAAAAAATTCCCTGCGCGAAGCAGGGAGAAATCAACGCTAGTAAAGTTTCTTCATGTCGGTGAGTTCGCCTGCCTTTTCGTGGAAGAGGACCAGCGAGCCGCCCTGCACCTTCTTGAAAATCTTGGTGAGTTTTTCGATGGCATCACGCTCTTCAAAGCCGATTTCGTTGTAGGCGGTTTCGCCAATCACGATACCCACGTTTATCAGGTCGGGGGACTTGCGGCGCAGGTAATTGAGCAAATCTTCGTCATTGTTGAGGATGTCGGTCGCCGTCGGCTTTTCAAGTTCCGCCGGGTCACGGGTGCTTACCAGGAGCGGATACAGATCGTCGGCAATAATCTGCTTGGAATTCAGGTAGAACGTGTTTCCGACAAACAGGCTGATAGAGTCATTGAGCACCTGACGCACTTCGACGAGGACATCGCTCTGGGAAGACGCTTCCTGGATTTCGAGTTTAGACGGACCGCAGGCCATAAGGGCGAGCGAGACGACGGACAGAATAGCAAGGGCCAGCTTTTTCATATTTTCACCTCTTTTATAGGTTGTAGAAAACCTTTTTCCTTAATATAATATTTATTTGTTCAAAATGCGAAGGGCGCGTTCAATTAATTCGGGTTTTAGGTCGAAAATCCGGCTTAGGGTCTCGACCCTGACGGAATCCTCTATTTTTTCCATACGGGAGCCGTTCGCATCGCGGGTCACCAAATTTCCCTTTTGATAGTAGTACTGCACGCCCCGTTCACGATCGAGGCGGTTGAGCACCGGGTACGTCATCATTTCGCGGTAGAAGCTTTCGTTCCAATGCTGCTTGAATTCTTCGACGGATACGCCTTCGACAGGGTATTCAAAGCGGAGTTTCATCGGGGATCCCGCACCGCCCGTCCATAAGGCCATACTTTCTGCGTTCGGGCGGTCCAGTCTTACCGTATTCGGGACCAGCGGAAAGAAGGCTGTGCCCGCCCCCTGCGGGGGCGGGAGCGGGATCGGCAGCGGATCAAAAATCAGATAGCCGGGATCGAAGAGGTATTCTGTAGACTGTGGGGCTAATGCTAGCGATGACAGCGACAACGCATCCGGATCGGGGAGTATAAGGGCGCAGTGGATATTCCTTTCTTTACGCTTATGGCCCATCACCAGGCGCGGGGAAAGCCCCATATCCTTGAACACCTGATAAAGATGCCAAGTCATGCTAAAGCACGTGCCACCGCCCATCCAGGCATCGACATCGTTCTGAAAACTGTCGTCAAGCTTTTGCGCAGCCGAGGAACTCCCCGTCGATTCGAGACGGATAATCTTCGTCAGGTTCTCGTAGGTGACTTTAGACAACCTATCGCAGATGTCCTGGATTTTTTTCCATATATCAGGAGTCATGACTACAATTTAGAAATAAGATGGAGATCCCCGCCTTCGCGGGGATGACAATCCTACAACAACATCATCAGGCCGTCGATACCTAGGACCGTCAGGCAGGCAACCACGGCAACCCCCACCAATCCAAGACCGAATACCGACGCAACGACAGCTGTCAACAGGGCACACGCTCCCGAAAACTTACTGTCGGTCGCATAGAAAATCGCAGGGACCGTCATCGCGGCAAGGACGGTGTAAGGGACGTATGCCAAAAAAGAGCGCCAAAAACGGCTCTTGATCTTACCCTTGAGCAAGACGAACGGGACGGCACGCAGCAGATACGTCATACCCGCCATTACCAGGAGAAACAAGAAATAATCTCTCAGGTGCATGCATCCTCCTGAGTCTGATCATCCTTAACCGGAAAGAGCGCTGCGGCCACAAGCGATGCCACCAACGCACAAATGATGATCGCAAAGCCGACCGTTACACCACTCAACGCAGGAACATACTTGAACGCAAGGCTACATGCAATGGCAATCAGAACCGCCACCAACGTGGGCACATGCACTTTCATCTGCGGAACAACAATCGCCACAAACATGCCATAAAGGGCGACTCCCAGCGCATTCGTAATAACCGTAGGCAAAATCTCGCCGCAGATGGCCCCAAGCATAGTCCCCGAAGACCAGCCGATATAAGGAAGAACCATAAGCCCTGCAAAATAACGTGCCGTTACAGGTTCGCTCTGGCTTACGGCTAGCGCATAAATTTCATCGGTGATTCCCGTTGCCAAAAGCATGCGCTTAAACGTTCCAAACGAAGGGGCAACCTTTTGCGACAAAGAAATTGCCATCAGGCTATAACGCAGGTTGATAAAGAACGTGGCGAGCGCCATTTCGATAAAGGTGCCCGCAGCCTCGGACATAATCTGAAGACCCGCAAACTGCCCTGCCGAAGTCAAGTTCGTCATCGAAATGAACGTCACCAACGGCCACGAAAGCAGCTTGGAACCCGCAACTCCGAACGAAAACGAAACTGCAAAGTAGCCAAGACCGATCGGAAGGCCGTCTTTTACACCATTTGAAAACTTCATGCGCCCAAATATAGAAATTTCTCAGACAAATTTTATGCAAATATGCAAATTTATGCAAAACTGAATTCGATATTACACGCATTACTTAAAATGCCCTAGACATCCCTAGGGCAAGACTGTACCTTGTAATTTCTGCTAACGCTCTCGCGTAGAAGCGTTACTACCGGATTGAAATTCGACGTGTTACATTCACAGAATGCGAACGAACGCGCACGATGTAATTTCCCTGGCGGAGACTTTCCAGAAGAACCGTCCCCTTGACCTGTTTGAAACTTGCCACCGGACGGCCCTGCATATCGAACACATCAACCTGCACATTGTCTACACCTTCAATCTGCAACATACGACCAGAAACCGTAAGCGTCACCGGATTCATACGGGCGTCGACAGCCGTTGTCCATTCTTCGCTACTGGAAGAGGATTCCTCACTGCTAGAGGACATCTCTTCGCTGCTAGAAGATGTTTCATCCTTCGACGAGGAACTTGCCACGCTGCTAGAAGACTTTGCAGAACTGGAGCTGGATTTCGCAGAACTCGAAGAAGACTTTTCGCTACTAGAAGAAACCTTATGGGAGCTGCTACTGGATTTTTCAGAACTGCTAGAAGCTTCGGAGCTAGACGATTTCTCGCTACTGGAGGATGCCTCGGAGCTACTAGAGATTTCAGAACTCGACGATTCAACACTACTGGAGGATTCTTCTTCACTTGAGCTAGAGTTTTCTTCGCTCGAAGAGGATTCTTCGCTGCTAGAAGACGTTTCTTCACTCGACGAGGAACTGACCTCGCTGCTGGAGGATTCAACCACCGTAATCCGGCCACTAGCAGTAATATCTTCATCAATACCATCCACATCGATGGTAAAGACATATTCCTGCGCCGGAGCGTTCACATTCACCTTTCCAAAAATCTTGAAAAGTTTCGCTTCGTTATCCAGCACACCCGTAAGACCGGAAGGAAGATCGTTCGCCTCGACTTTCTTCACATAATCAAACCTATAGACAATCGGCTCAATCGAATCGCCCGCAACCACGGTTTGCACGGAATCGCCTTCCACAAGTTCAAAGACGGTCGGCATAGGCTTGTGCTTCACTACGATTTTCGCCGTTGCAACGGAATCGTTATCCTTGCCGAAAACCTTCACCGTAACCGTGTATTCGCCATCGCTGAGGGTTTCGCTCACGGCACCGGCAAACGTCATCGTCTCTGCCTTTTTATCCTTCAGCATATTAATCGACCCGACCGGGAGTCCCGAAACTGCCACGGAATCCATATTCGCATACTTGAACACGATAGGCTTGATGGAATCCCCTGCAGTCACCACCTGGGAGTCATTACGAACCACCACCACGGACGTTTCCGCAGACTTATGCATCACCGTAATCTTACCGAACAGCTTGATTTCCTCAAACTTGATGTCCGAATCAATACCGTTTGCCTTCGCCGAGTACTCGTACACATAATCGCCCACGGTATCGGGAACAGCGAAACGGATCGTAATGGTCTTTGCGTCTTTGTCTTCTTCGGAAAAACCTAGGGGAAAACCATTATGCGCTATAACAAAGGCTCCCATATTCTCGTAATGGTATACAATCGGCTCGATCGAATCTCCAGCCATTACCACCTGTTCGTTATTGCCGCTCACCAATTCAAACACGAGCGGTCTCGCCTTGCGCTTCACCTTGATGACCGAAGTCACAACGAAACTCGTATCGGGGCCTTCCACCGTCACGGAAAGCTCATAATCCTTCACCTCAGATCCCTCAGGAATGCAGCCCGACAACGTATAAGTCTTCGCCTCAGCATCGCGAGACGAATTCACGCCCTTCACAAGAGTCGCACTGGTGCTGGTTATGTTTTCGTAACGGTATACAATCGGATCGATGCAGTCGCCCACCGTCACCAATTGTACCGCATTGTTGCTTGTAAGTTCAAAAACCGTCGGCAGGCGCTTATGATTCACCACAATCTTCGCCGTCACAGCGGAATCGTTATCCTTGCCGAAGACCTTCACCGTAACCGTGTATTCGCCGTCACGGAGGGTTTCGTCTACAGCACCGGCAAGAGTAAGCGTCTGGGCATCTTTATCCTTCAGCAAATCAATTGCCCCTACCGGGAGCCCCAAGACCGCCACGGAATCCATGTTCGCATACTTGAACACAATCGGCTTGATGGAATCACCCGCCGTCACCACCTGGGAGTCATTACTTACCACTTCCACGGATGTTTCCACGGGCAAATGATTCACGACAATCTTCGCCGTTGCAGCAGAATCGTTATCTGCACCGAAGACCTCCACCGTAACCGTATATTCACCGTCGGCAAGGGATTCATCTACGGCACCGGCAAGCGTAAACGTCTGGGCACCTATATCTCGAATCCATCGTATCGTCCCCTTCGGAACGCCCATAACCGCAATGGAATCAATGTTTGCATACTTGAACAAGATTGGCTTGATGGAATCCCCTGCAGTCACCACCTGGGAGTCATTACGAACCACCACCACGGAAGTTTCCACAATCTTATGCTTTACAGTAATCTTCGCCGTTGCAACGGAGTCGTTGTCCACACCGAAGACCTTCACCGCAACCGTGTATTCGCCATCACGGAGGGTTTCATCTACGGCACCGGCAAGAGTAAGCGTCTGTGCTTCCTTATCCGTCAGCAACTTAATCGACCCGACCGGGAGTCCCGAAACTGCCACGGAATCCATGTATGCATACTTGAACACGATCGGCTTGATGGAATCGCCCGCCTTCACAGTCTGCGAGGCATTGTCAAGCAGTTTCACGGATGTTTCCACATGTTTATGCTTTACGGTAATGGTTCCTGTCACCACCGCACTGGTATCGGGTCCCGTTACTGTAATACTATAAGTGTATGTGCTGTCCTTCAGAGATTCATCAACCGTACCAATAATCTTAAGGATATTTGAGTCATCGTCTTCAGAAAATTCTAAGCCTAGCGGCAAGCTCGAGCGCTCCATGCTCATTCCCCCGACGCGCCTGAAATAGTACACAATCGGTTCAATGGAATTTCCTGCTGTCACCGTCTGTTCATCAGCCCCTTCAACAAGTTCAAAAATCATCGGTAAAGGCTTATGCTTTACTTTAATCGTCGCCGTCGCAGAGGAATCGTTGTCTGTACCAAAAACCTTTACCGTAACAGAGTAGTCGCCATCGTCAACGTTTTCGTCTACGGCACCAGCGAGCGTGAACGTCTGCGAATTTTCATCTTTCAGCAACTTAATCGACCCGACCGGAACCTCACCCGAAACCGCTACGGAATCTATGTTCGCATACTTAAACACCACCGGCTTGATAGAATCGCCCGCCTTCACGGTCTGCGTGGCGTTACTTTCTACCACCACAGAAGTTTCCATGGGCTTATGTTTCACGATAATAGATCCCGTCACCACCGAATCGGATTCTTCACCTGTCACGGTAATGCTGTAAGTGTACGTTCCATCTTTCAGCCCTTCATCGAGGGTTCCGCTAATTGTATAAGTCATCGCCTTCGAATCCAACGAATGCTCCAATCCTCGAGCCAACTTCGATATGTGAGTACGCGTTATATTATCGAAACGGTAGACAATCGGCTCAATCGATTCACCCGCTGTCGCCGTCTGCGGGACATTGCCGCTCGTGAGTTCAAAAACAATGGATTTCGAATCGGTATTCGAAGAAGCGGCGATCTTTATTTCATGCGTACTTACAAAGGTATAGTAGGAATTATCCGGATCTTGAATGGTAAGCCCGATGACGCCATCTTGAATGCGAGACGGCAAAACTCCATCTTCCATCCATTCCTTGTAGTCGTCATTGCCTGCTCCGCCAACGCCATAACCGTCATCGGCGATAATTTTCTTTCCACCCATCGCAGCGCTTGCAGCGGCCCAGGTCACTTCATTGTTGTTGTCGTTACGGATTCGGATCGAGTCTCCCTGGGTGCGACCTCCCGAAGTAAACAGGTAGTCAATCTTGCTCTTATCAAAATGGCTGTACCAAGTCTTGAGATTTTCATTCAACCACGGAGAAATATCCACCGCGATCTTTGCATTCGGCAGGGCGGACTTAATGGTCTTCACAATATCGTTGAAATAAGATCCGGCTAGAGACTCATCTGGAATGCCGCCGTTTTCTTGCTTAAAGCGTTCATCTCGTTCATCGCCCGAAACGGAATACTGGAAAAAATCGGGTTCAATCAGCCAAATGGTCGTCCCTACAGTTCCATCTTTTTCAAAATCTTTCGCCACCCCCTGTGCATACGAGTTATATCGTGCAATGATTTCGTCCCAGTGATCGCGAATCATCTGCGCACCATGCGTACAATGATTCGGACTGCCCACATCGCAATCAGACAGATTGATTCCATTTACTTTCTGGTCCTTGTCGAATTCCGCAATCACGTATGCATAGAACACCGGTGTAAGGTCATGCTCCTTACAGGCCTTGACCATGGCGCCTTCCCAATACTCGTTGTATTTTTCATTGTCGCCAACCCAGATGGCCAAATGTGAAAGTTTCTTATTGGAAACGTCAAGTCCCGATTTCCACTGCTGCCCGAAATTGAAATGACTTTCGTCAAAGGCGGCAAAAGCCACCGACGTCAAGAAAAGAGCAAGAGCAATACTCAGAATTTTTCTCATATTCACCTCCAAGGACTCCATATCCAGGATACCAAACCATAAATTAAAATTTTTTGGCGCTACCCGTTCCTAAAAACAAAAAAAGCCAGGCAATTTACGCCTGACTTTTCTTTCATCAATATTTCGACTTACTTAATCGACACGCGACGGGTAAGGTTCATGGAACCCGAACGCACACGTACGATGTAGTTTCCTTGACGGAGCTTTTCCAGGCTTACGGAACCGGCAACCTGCCTAAAGCTTGCCACCGGGCTGCCCTGCATATCGAATACTTCGACCTGAACCACATCAGCACCCGTAATTTGCAGCATACGGCCTGCAATGGAAACCTTGAGCGGATTTACCGCATAAGCCTGCACAAAGGTCGTATGTTCTTCGGAACTGCTGGAGTTAACCTCAGCCTCGCTGCTGGAGGAATTTTCGGTTGTCGAGGAACTGCTTCCCGCAGCCGTCACGTTAAGCTTGATTTCGTACTTTTGACCGTTGATGGTCAAGGTTTCGGTCAGCACAGAGCCAACCTCGAAGTGGGTCGGAATAGTAGTAGACGGAACCACAATTTCACTGCCAGTCTGATTGAAAGACAAGAAATAGCAATTATAGGATTCACGATTAAACGTCTGCACGTTCTTGAAGGTCACCGATTCAAAGCTACCGCCCGGAACAACGGTCTGTTCCAAAGAACCGCTCACAACTACGGAGCCGTCCTGGCTGTTCGAAGACTTTGCAGAACTGGAGGATTCAACCGAGCTGCTGCTCTTTGCGGAACTGCTAGATGCTACAGAAGAGCTGGAAGAGGCAATGGAGCTGCTCGACGCAATGCTGGAGGAAGACTTTTCGGAACTAGAAGATGCGACCGAGCTACTGCTCCTTGCAGAACTGCTTGAAGAAGCAGGCTTCACGGGTTCAATCGAAAGTCCGTTGCAACGAACATCGTCGATATAGAGGTAATCGTACTTCGGCTGAGTCAAGCCCTTTTCATCGCCCTTGACTTCCCAAGTAAACTTGTTGATATTCTTCTTGTAGTCGGAAAGGTTCACATGAGTCTTCTTATCGCCCCAATCGGATTGGGCAAGGTCATCGAATTCCAAAGTCACCTTTTTCCATTCACTAGAGTACGACTTTTCAATCAGATGATAGTTGTAGTTTTCAATCGTGGAAAGTTCCACCTTGAAATTATGCGTTGCACCCTTGTACCTATAAGATATCGTCTTGCAAGCACTCAAATCGTAATCACTTTCATCGGCGTTCAGCTTAACGCCAAGTGCTACGTACGGAGCGTATTTATTTTCTCCCTTATCAAGAACAATACCTGTCATAGCGGCCATATAGGAAGATCCATTATCGGCATCAATGACAACGTCATAGCCCTTTTCACCATCAACCACAAAAGTCTTGTTTGAAATCGTCGATTTACCATCATCGTTAGCATCGTTGTAGGCATACCAAACGCCACCAGTATAGGCAAGAGAATCGCCGTCTTCGAAATCATCAATAAAGTCGGTGGTACCATCGGCATTGGAGCTGCTAGATTCCTCGGTACTGGAACTAGAGGCGGGAACATTGGAGCATGCCGTATAGGTAGAGGCGCCGGCCAGGTAGCCTTTCACTAAACGTCCCGAATCGGTATAGCCAAAGGTACTCGATGTGCTTGCACTTGTAAATGCAGCCGTTGTTTCTCCAATCTTCGATGCAGACCAGTTCGCCCAGGAAAGCTTATACTTATCCATCCAAGCCTGCCACGTGTTATTCGCATCTTCAGGAACGTAGCCACCACCATCAGCTGTGCCAGTACCCCATTCGGAAACAAATACGGAATATCCATTGTTCATCGCAGCAAGAGCATTTCGCCCTTCCGTATCTGTGGAATGCGATGCCGCATAGTAATGGAAGGTATAGGCAACATTGTCGTCATTAATCGCTGTTTCCGGCGTAACAACATTCGGATACTGGTCAAAGTAAGGCGTACCTACAAGCACCAGATTATCGGAATACTGACGAATAGCGGCGATCACCGTTTCTGCATAGGTCTTGATTGTCGGCCAATAACTGCGAGCCGCATCTTCACCCCAGCCACCCTTAGGTTCGTTATAGATTTCGAAAATTACGTTATTCTTGTCACCATAGGTCTGGGCGGCCCAACTAAAGAATTCTTTAGCCTGGCTCGTCTGGTTTTCAGCCTGATGGGAATGCCAGTCAATAATCACGTAGATGTCATTTGCGATTGCCGCTTCCACCACGGTTTTCAACATCTTTTTCTGATTTTCGGCACCACCGCTAAGGTAACCTCTGCTTCGGTCCCAATCCTCGCTAATGCCCATCGGGAAACGAATGATTTCGATTTTCATTTCGCTCACCATCGTATTGATGGCAGATTCCGTAAAGAAATCCGTAGAAGCTGCTTCACCCGAGCTCCAGTAGAGACTCATTCCCTTCACCTGGACTTCGTTGCCAGAAGTGCTGTAAGTAGGACAGGAACCATAAATGCGTCCCTTGCCGTCTGCATTCTTACCAGCCTGCAGCTGACCGTACTGGCTCACCGGACCCACGCGGCCAAAAGAAAGTGAAACAAGACCTGCGGCGAGAACGCCCAGGCCAGCGACTTTGATGCTATTCGAAATTTTCATACATCCTCTTTTTACACCAATCTCCAAAAGGCAAATTTAGTTAAAAGGGTGCAATTTTCCACGTGTTAAAACGCACACAAAAAAACATAAGTGTATACGAGTGTACACGGGGAAGTAAACAAAAAATTAAAAATGATAAATCATCCTGGATTCCCTCCCCTATCGCGCTACGCACTCCAGGGTCGAGGATGACTATCCCTCAAAAAAAAGAAGCCCGGACTAAAGCCGGGCAACAAAAGACGCGAATGAACGAAACGAACTAGTTTTCGTTGTTGTGCATTTCCATCTGTTCGCGGTCCATCGTGTGCTGCAAGTATTCCTTGAAGTCACGGTCGATGTTCACACCGTCGAGGTCGATGTCGTCGTTTTCCAACACGAACACGGCACTCGGGTTATCGAGCCAGCCGACCACGTCCACCTGGTCGAGTTTCATGGACTTGTCACCAGCGGCCTGTGCAACGTATTCCACCTTGGACTTCTGAACCCAGCCCTGTCCGCAAGGACCCTTCACGAGCACTTCGGTGTCGCCGTCCTTCAGGATAGTCAGTTCATCATTGAAGCCTGCGGTACAGACGACGGAACCACCATCTTTTTCCTTGGTCAGGTCCACGTCACCCAGTTTGGATTTCACTTTTTTGCCGGCACCGAAGGAGACGCCAACCAACAGAGCGAGAGCAATAAAGAGCACCTTTTTCATATCTTTCCTCAGAAACAGGTTAAAACTTAACAATGCAAGTAGGAATATACCTTTTATTTTTGACTTTCGTCAGATTTTCTTTTAAATTTTTGCGATATGAAGAAGATTTTACTTATTTTGGCCGTCATTTTGGCACTTTTGGGCACCTTTTTGGCCTTCAACCTCAAATCCAGGATGGAATCTCGGGCTGAAAACAGCCAAACCGTGCTTCTGGAAATCCCCAAAGGCAGTTCCCCCGCCAAAGTTTTCCAGATTCTAAGACAGAACGGAATCTGGACCGACGACCTCGCCTTCCGGTTGACGATGAAACGACTCAACCCGAACCTCAAGGCCGGCTGGTTCGAAATTCCCGCAGGACTTACCCTCCCGCAGGTACTCTCGATTATCGAGTCGGGCAAGGTTGCCGTTCGCCGAGTCACCATTCCCGAAGGCCGAGCCTCGTGGGAAATGCCCGCCTATATAAAGAAGGCCTACCCGGAACTGAGCGAGGACCGCTGGAACAAGCTCGTCCAAGACCCGAAGTTCGCCCGTTCGCTTGGAATCGAAGCCAATTCGCTGGAAGGCTACCTGCTCCCCGACACCTACCCCTTCCCGATTGACGCCGACGAAGAAACCATATTGAAGCAGATGGTGGCCGCGAATCTGAAGGTCCGCGACGAAATGCAGAAGAAGTCCGGCTCCATGTGGAATACGCTCGGCAGCTGGCACAAGGTGCTGACCCTTGCAAGTGTTGTCGAAGAAGAGACGGGAATCCCCGAAGAACGTCCGCTGATCGCAGGAGTGTTCCACAACAGACTCCGCATCGGAATGCCGCTCGGGGCAGACCCCACGGTGCGGTTCATCTTTAGGAACCTAACCGGGCCCATCTACAAGAGCCAGCTCAACAGCGACAGCCCCTACAACACCCGCAAGTTCAAGGGGCTGATGCCGGGGCCGATTTCGAATCCTGGCCGCAAGGCAATCGAGGCGGCGCTATTCCCCGCGAAGACCGAGGCGCTTTACTTTGTTGCAAAAGACGACGGGAGCATGACGCATTTCTTTAGCAAGAACCTCTCCGACCACAACAAGTACAAGGACGTCGCCGCGAAGAACCGCGGAGAATAGCTGCACACAGCCGTATACAAAAAGTATTCTTTTTGCCTCTAGCTTTTTGCTAGGGGCATTTCTAAAATTGGCAGCGTATGCAGGTGCAAGTCAAGGACCGTTCCCTTTTAAGCCTCTCGTGGCCGCTATTCATCACCTTCGGGATTGCCACGTGCCAGCCGATGATGGACAGCTGGTTTTTGTCGCGGACATCGGAATCGGCGGCGGCGGGCGTGGGGGCATTGATGCCCGTTCTCGGTGCACTTTTCATGGCCATCAACGCCTTCGCCCAGGCGGGGGCGAGCATCGCCTCGCAGTTTATCGGCGCAGAACGCCCCAGGCAAGCGGGTACCACGCAAACGATGGTGCTGCTCGGGAGCCTTCTGCTCGGCATCGCGATTACGCTGGTGGTGATTCCCTTGAACAGCCAGATTGTAAGCTGGATGGGGCTTACAGGCGATGCCGCCCACCACGCCCGCGACTTTCTGCATATCGTCTCGTTCGGCTTTGCATTCCGCGCGCTGCAATCTACTCTGACTTCGCTCATCGCAACTCACGGCCTTACCGTGTGGAACCTGCTCGGAAACATCATCACGATTATTTCGAATGCCGCCATGAACGTCGTTTTTCTAAACGGCTACTTCGGATTTCCTCAGATGGGGGTGAAGGGCGTGGCGCTTGCCACCATGCTTTCGTGGCTCATTGCCGCAAGCATTCTCTATATCATTTTGCGAGTCAAGGTGCACCATAAGATTCGCCGAACCGACTTCAAACGTTCCCGCGTCATTTTACCGGACTGGATTCGCATCGGATTCCCCGCTGCGGTAGAACCGGTGAGTTTCCAGATATTCCAGGTAGTGCTCACCGCCATCGTGGTGCATTTAGGCATTATCGCCATGACCGCCCGCATTTTCAGCGCAAATTTTGCGATGCTCGCCGTCATTTTGAGCGTAGGCCTAAGTAGCGGAAACCAGATTTTGGTCGCACACCTCGTTGGCGCCCATGACTTTGACAAGGCTAACCGCAGACTGCACCAAAGCCTTATCGCAGGAAGCGCAAGCGGCTTTATCGTAGCCATCGTCGTCGCGATTTTTGGCGGGCAACTGCTCACCCTCTACACCAACGACCCTGAAGTCATTTACCTCGGCAAACTCTGCCTATGGTGCGACGTAATTTTGCAACCGTTCAAGGCCGCAAATATGGTGATTACCTCGGCACTCCGCGCATCGGGCGATTCCAAGTTTCCCGCCATCGTGGGCTCTGCCATGATGTGGACCTGTGGACTCGGCACCGCACTTCTGCTAGCCTTCGGGCTTCACCTCGGGCTCGTGGGTATCTGGCTCGGCATGGCCGCCGACGAATTCTACCGTTCCATTGTCAACTACATCCGTTGGCGTGGCGGTAAGTGGAAACAGTACGGCGTGGTATAATTCCAAACCGATTAGAAATCGTAGTTGCCGATTCGGATAAAATAATTGTACTGTTTGACGTGAGTAAAGTCGTCAAACGAATCCTTGTCCACAATGCGGTTCATACCGGCATAGACAACAAACGAGCGGTACGCAAACCGCAGGGCCGGTTCAAAAATAAACTTGTTTTCGTTCAGCTCCGCATACGGGGATTTTTCGAAATCATGATAATAGGCTCCAAAAAGCCACAGTCCAAAATAGTCGCTGTGTAGCCCCGCACTTAGCCTAGCCATTCCGTATTCGTGCGAAGAAAGTTCAGCATTGTACCATTCCGTGGACCAGGGAGTCACCGCTACATGCTGACGGTAGGCGATATCCAGAGGAGCATAATTAAAGGACCTGGGCGACACGTAGCCATGGCCTTCGTCATGATAGCGTTCTATTCCACCAGCAAGAGCGGCGGCAAAAGTCGTAAAGCGAATCGGTGAAACCGAATAACGCGCATCTGCCAGAAGTTTCCAGTAAATGGGAACCACATCGATAATGCCGTCGTCAAAGCCAATCGATTCGAAACCACCCCAAATATTCAAGGTGTAGCCCTTATTTGCAAACCAGTTGTCATCGGCACCATTCAGATAGCGGTAATGCAACATCGGCGAGACGGGATAAGTCTTGACAGTATTACGCTTGTAGTAAAGCGGATCCAGTTCGAATGTTCTGGAGCCAAAAATAAATTCGGCGGAAATTCGCTGGAACGCATCGACCTCATAGAAAATATTCATCGTAAGATCGCTACGTTCCTCAGAAACGACGCGCAGGTATCGATCCGTCGTTCCGTTGAACGACTTCAAGGGTTCGAGTTTCAAGTAGTCGTAGCCAAACTGCAAATTCCAATGCCGATTCCAGAACTTGGACAAATTCAGGCGGGGTTGCAGTCCGTACGAATATTCGCCCCAGAATCCCGAAAGAATCAGCTCGATTTCCACATGGTCCACATAATGCGTAGACAGTTCGAAATAGGCGTTGGGACCTATCGCGTTGGAACCAAATCCGCCCACGGCCACATCAAATGTCGGATGCACCGCCGCATCCACCTGCAGATTTCCGCTCGGCTGCATACTCAAGTCCAGCGAATCGTAAGCCGGATTCTGCAAGAGCCTGTAGGAAAAATCCTCCGGAGCAACCATACCCGTATCCGATTCGTTCCAGTAAGAGCTCACCGCTTGCTGGATTTCCGACGACAGGCTGTCATATCTCGGTTCAAAGCGGAACCATGGCTTAGCTCCCTCGCGATTTGCAGAATAGTCGCCCTTGCGCCCCTTCAGTACGGCAAACTCGGAAAGCCGCTTTTCGAACGAGGTGAACCCAGACTGGATCCACGCAAAACGAGCTGTATCGAGAATGGTATGAGCACGCACAATAACACCCGGCTGGCTCGCAAGGATATCGGCGGCATGAAGTTTCAACAGGCGGCTTCGCGCATCACCGACCACAGGGGCCCTTAGCGGATCGGACACCACGATAATTGAAAGTTCGGAGGCGTTATCTTCCGTGGGCATCGCATAATACGGACAAATTTCACCGGAGACTTCTCCGGGCAGGCGGGACTTGCGCCCATTTTCCCACAACGGAAGCGAAGACATCACCTGGGGAATCGAATTACCGACAAGGACCGGATTCCCCGCATCACAGGACTGTACCGCAAAGGGAATGCGATAACTGGAGCGCTGGCGGTAAAGACTTTCCTGCAACCGGAGTTTCGCCATGCCATGCACCACCTGCACCGAATCGGGCGCAAGCGTTTTTTTGGTCCAGTGTAACGCTAAAGACGAATCGGCAGACAGAGACCAGCGCTGACGCATCGAAGGGATGCCCGACATCGAAACCGGGAAATCCTGAAACGATTCTTCCTCGTTCCCCAAGTTGTTTTCGGACAAGGAAAGATCGTGGCCCATAAACGGGGCAACCGCAGAATCCAGCATCATTTTCTGGATGTCATCCAGCGGGACCCCTCGCGCCCACAACGAACCAATCCAGGCGCCCCAAGAAGTCGCGACAATGGAATCTACCGGAATTCGATATTCCTCGATAGCATAAAGCACTCCCAGCTGAAACCACGGTGAACGCTCACCGCCGCCCAAATAAAGGACGGTTTTCAGGGGAGCCTTTAAGGAATCGGCATTCGCCGAAATTCCTTTCAAATTCGCCTCGGCAAGCGCAGAATCTGGCCGCAAGGAATCCACGACAACAGAATCTACCTGCGAAACAAGCGAATCGAGAGACGGAACACTATTTTCCGCCGAAGCGGCATTTTTAGCCAGAGAATCCTCTACTGCAGAAGAAGCCGCAAGGGAGTCCCCCGCAGCAAAGGCGATAGAAGATAGCGCAAGCCCAAACAGGGCGGCGCCCTTCGCCTTTACAAGATTATCCCATACGAGCCGGATTGGACGCATAACGCGCCATGTCCTCTTGCGTGATAAAGCCCGAATTGACTAGACCGGCAAGGCAGTCATCCATAAGCATCATCCCTTCGGCCGATGACGCCGCGATAATGGAGGGAAGCGTAAAATGTTCCCCGTTCCTAATCCGCGACGCCACATTCTGCGTACCGTAGAGAATTTCCCAAGCGGGCACCACGCCCTGAGAACTGGGCAATAGACGTTGCACCACCACCGCCTTGAGGACGGAGGCCAGCATATTGCGCGCCATGTCACGGTTTTCAAGGGTTTCCGAAGAAAGCAGGGCATCCAAGGCGCCCACCGCATTTCCGGCCGTCACCGTAAGCACGACAAGTGCCCCCGCCTCGGCAGCTCGCAACACGGGAATCAGCGACTGACCTTCGAAATTACCGAGCCAGATCAGGTCGATTCCACTGCGGAGCGCCTGCTCCATTTTTTCGGGAATCGTTCCCGACGAATTTTCGAGCACCAGCGACTCGCCGCGTTTCACCGGGAGTTCAGCACCTTCGTCCAACAAACTCACGCGAAGAATACCCGACTGGCAAAGCGCCGAAACGTATGCCGTCGCCGTCGTTGTCTTGCCGCTACAGGCGGGGCCAGCAAACACCACAAGACCCGAACGGATTCCGAGTAAGTTAGACAGCGTCGGTGGCGCACCAAGTGCAGAAAAGTCCGGGCATTCATCGAGTACCGGCCTAAAAATGGCCGAGTTACCCAGAGCCGTACGATTGTAGCGCACACGAAAACGCGACCCGCACCAGGGGCCACCCATCATTGTTCCCGACTCGCCTTCCATTGAGCCCAGAAAGTTACGGAGCGTTCCCGGTTCAACCGCCGGAGCATCGGGAATGGCGCAAACCTTACCAGCCAGGCGTACCGCAGAAGCGGCCCCTTCGGTAATCAAAAGTTCAGAGGCACCCACGTTCAACGTGTATTCCAACAAAGATTCAATTTCTGTCGCCATAAAAACACCCCCTAGTTCGCCGGACGGTACGAAGCAAAGCGACGGCTATCGTTTGCACGCATCCACGCTTCAGCTCCTTCGATATAACCGGATTCCACACATTTCTGCAAGGAATCATCCAAAGATATTCCCTGGTTTCCTTGACTGCTGATAGCAGCCGCCAACTGCGCAATTTCACCCTTGCGAAGCATATTCGCCATGGTAGAGGTCATCTTGGTCGCCTCGACCGCAAGCACCTGCCCCTGGTTCTGCACAATCGGAATCAGATGTTGCACGATAATGCCCTTGAGCTGTTCCGCCAAGGAATTCGCAAAGGCGGTACGGTTTTCGACCGACACCGACGAAATCAGGCGAGAAAGCAGCCCATGTACATTGTTGCCAATCGCCGTTGCAAACACGAGGGCGCCCGCGTTGGATGCGCGCAACAGCATCGAAAGTTCTTCCATCGTTTCAAGGTGGTCAAAGAGAATTACGTCAGCACCACTCTGCATGGCAAGTTCGATACCTTCGACACCGGTACGCACATGAAGCCCCACCTCGCGCTGGGCAATGGCGCCACGCGGATTCTGGAGTACGCGTTCAATCGGCTTTTCGATAGTCTGGATATACACGTCGCGGTTCGCGGCAATCGTCTCGGCAAACGTCGAAATGGTTGTAGAGCGTCCGCTCGCAGCAGGGCCCGCTACCAGCACCAAGCCGCTATTGAGTTCGGCGAACTGGTTGCAGAACGGCGGCAAGTAAAGGTTTTCCAGCGTCGTCGATTCCTGCGGAATCACGCGAATGGCGATACTCGGATTGGTTCCGTTCCAGGTGACCGTCATACGGGCACGGCCCACCCCCGCAAGGCCAATCGTCTTGCTAAAATTCTTGCCGACCACAATCTTGTAGCCGTCCGAAAATCCCTTGGAAGCCTCGTCCAGGCGTTCGTTGATACGCGACAAGTCGAGCGCATCGTCAGAAGCCACAAACAGAGCCCCCGACTGGCGCATTACCACGGGGCGATCGGCATACAGATAGATATCCGTTGCGCCGAACTTACGGGCAAAGGCAATCATCTGCGAAATGTTTGTCATCGGGCGAATCTTTTCCGGGGCCTCGACAGGCGTACCTTCACCCGTCAAGATGGCAAAGCGGCTCGGCAATTTTTCGGATTCTTCTTCAGAAGATTCCTCTTCCGCTTCGGCCTGCACCTGCACCGTGCTGATGCTGGTAGATTCAAGCCCCGCCACGGCCTCAACTTCCACATTCGATGTGGATACTTCACCGTACAAGCTACTGTTGCCTTCAATTTGCAAGCCTTCGGACTGCGCAGGCTGCGGAGCCGCAGGGGCAACCGAAGGAGACGATGCCGGAGGCGCCTCGAAGCGGGACACCGCCGGTTTTGCCGAAGTAGCAGCATTAGCGGAAGCGGCCCCCGCTGGAGCCGAAGCCGCACCCGACGCATTCGCCGGAGAAGCCCCTGCGCCGCCTTCGGCGGCGGCTTTCGCTTCCAGGTTTTTCACAAAAGCGAGCACCTTGATGTACATCGGAGGAGGCAAGATTCCGGCATCCACGAGTACCTGGCCAATATCTTTCTTGTCGGTAATCTCGTTCCAATGCGCCTTGACCTGCGCCTCGGTCACCACCTTGTTGTGCACAAGGACTTTCGCCATGTACTGGTTTCTCATAGGAAGTCCCTCCGGCTAAACCACCAGCTTGCAATCGCAAGAAACACGCCAATGTAGCCCAAAGCATAAACGCTGTTCCAGAACACGTACATGTCAGGGAGCGAGACTCCATGCACCACGTAAGTCGTCACGTTGTAACGGTAAAGCCCCGGGAAAATCGCATGAATCACTTCGGCTGCCCTCTGGAAAACCATACTGGACGTTCCGTTCAGTTCGCCCATGCGAGTAGCGAAACGCACCTGTTCCAAGAGCTGATCGCTCAGGTGGCCTGCAAAGTAAACGCCCAGTGTAAACAGAGCACTAAGCACAGTGCTACTGAAGCTGCTGAACAAAAGCGCCACCGCAATCACCACCGCCATCTCGCAGAAAATCAGGTAGATGGCCGTGAGCAAGCTAAGCGTCGGGGCAGAGCCCGTGAGGAACAGCATCACATAATAGATTGCCGTCAAGAGCATGAGGTGAACCGCCACCACGGCCAAAAGGCCAAAGTACTTCCCCACAATGAAAGAGGCTCGACTGATGGGTTTCGACAAAAGCGTAAGCACCGTGCGGCGCTGGATTTCCTTTTGCACCAGACTGATGCCCACAAAAATCGAAATCAGGAGTCCCGAAAGACTCATCACCGAAAGCGTCGTGGACTTGATCACGTAGGCGCGGTCAAACACCGACCACTCGCCCAGCACGATGCTAAAAAGCGTCATCGCAATCGCGAGGAAACCGATGTTGTAAAGAATCTTGTCGCGAATGGATTCGCGGAACGTATTGAGGGCAATGATGCCGATATGCTTAAGCGTCTGCACGGGCAATTTCCTCCGTCAAAATATCTTCGAGACTCGGGCGCTTGTGGTCCATTCGTTCCACGGCAATCCCCTTGTCCAAACAATAGCGCAACAAACGATCGCGTGCGGCATCGTCGGCACACACACATTCCTGCGGATGCCCTGCGGGGCTAACGCCTTCGGGCAGTTCCATCTGCGGAATCGCTTCGCGGGTACGCACGTGATATTCCACGCCGCAAGATTCCGTAATTTCATCCACAGTACCTTCGCGGACGATCTTACCGTCGACAATCATCGCGACCTTGTGGCTGATCGATTCCACATCACTAAGCAAGTGGCTCGAATAGAAAATCGTCACACCCGTGCGGTTGAGTTCCATAATCGCTTCGCGCACATCGCGACGGCCCATCGGATCAAGACCGCTCATGGGTTCGTCGAGAATCAACAGCTTCGGCTTGCCGAGAATCGCCTGTGCAATGCCCACGCGCTGCATCATACCCTTGGAGTACGAACGCAGACGGCGATCGATCCAGTCCTTATTCGCATGCAGCAGGTCCAGCGACCAGTCGATCCGCTTGTCGAGCTCGGCACCCGTCAGCCCCACCAGCTTGCCGTAGAACTTCAGCAGTTCGCGGCCCGTGAGGTAATCGTAAAAGTACGGCTGTTCCGGAGAATACCCGATGTATTCACGGCTCTTCACGTTACGCGGAGAAATCCCGTTTACCAGCACCTTGCCCGAATCAAAATTCAAAAGACCCGTCAGCACCTTGATAGTCGTAGACTTACCCGCGCCGTTCGGCCCGATAAAGCCATACACCTGTCCCGGTTCCACGGAAAAACTCACATCCTTGAGCGCAAGCTTCGGTTTCATCAAGAAACCGCTGCGGTACGTCTTATGCAAATGTTCAATCTTAATCATCTACCAAATCACTCCTGCTCCGAATTTCTAGAGCCGCCAAACGCACGAGACTCAGCCTCTTCGATTTCCTTGCGACGGCGTTCAGCCTTTTCTTTCTTGTTGATAAAGAAATAAATGACCGCTCCCACCGCATAGCACAAAATACCCGAATAAAAAATCGGGTTGATGGAACGCCCTTCGAGAGCGGGAAACAAGTTCAAAATAACACTGTGACCGAACAAGCTCAGAAGCACAAGCACAAAGCCTAGCGCACGGAGCACGTAAGTCACAATAACGAGTTTACGCATAGATACCTCAAAACTGCACCGGTGCGGTGCATCCTTTTAGCTGAAAAATACACAATTATTTAGGGAATGGAGAGGTAAAAATGTCAAAAAAGGCTATAAAAAGCGCCTACAAGTCTAGTCAAAAAATACGTGTTAACTAATAGGGGTGAATAAAATTTGCCCAGCAACAAATATCTTGACATTATCTAGATAAAGATATATATTATGGACATCAAGATAAGCGAACACGCAAAACAGAGAATGGATGAGAGAGGTGTTTCCGAAGAACAGGTGAGGAATTTCTTCGATTCCAACGAGCCGATTTTTTCTTGGAATTTATCCAATTTCGACAACTCTGTTATTTTGGTTGACACTGTGTTTGATGGGCGCAAATTTAGGTTGGTCTATAACGTGCTCACGGATACGCTGATAACACTTTTCCCTAGGAGGTAGATTATGACAGACAAAGAACTTGCATTGGCCCTCGAAAGGGAATATGAGGAAACGGGTGATAATGCTGGCATCGCAATGCCCCCGGCCCCATCAATGGCAGCAGCCATTGCCACAGTCAAGAAACGCAAAACCAAAGTCGGAACAAGTTTTGATCCGGGTGTTTTAGAGGCATTCAAGGCGAAGGCTGAACGCGTCGGAATTCCTTACCAGACGTTGCTCAATTCCGTGGTCAAGCGTTATACCGAAAGCAAGCTCGACATCGAGGTTGCGTAGATTCGACAACAACTGCAATAGAGTATAGTCGGACTTTTATCCCTTAACGTGAATCACGGAGGCGAATTCCTTGAGAAGTGCAGGATCGTCCACCTTTTCCCATAGGGTTCCGGTCACGATGATGTTTGCGCCAGCGGCCACACGGACTGCAGCCGTCTGCGGATCCTTGATGCCACCACCAGTGATAATCGTCATCTCGGTCGCCTTGCGGGTATAGGCAATGTGTTCCACCGGTACAGGTTCCTCGGCACCACTGCCCGCTTCTAGGTACACATAGCGCATGCCCATGAGTTCGGCGGCAATGGAGTTCACCATGCTGAGTTTCGGCTTGTTTGCGGGAACCGGCATCGTACCGCTGATATATTCCACCGTCGTGCGCTTGCCACTGTTGATCAGCTGATAGGCTGTCGGAATCGCTTCCATGTTCAAGGCTCGCACGAGTGCTCCACCGCGCACCTGTTCGTCGATCAGGTAGTTCGGGTTACGGCCACTCACGAGCGTCATGAAAAGCATCGCGTCAAAGCCGGGCACCACCTGCGAGGCTCCACCCGGGAAAAGTACAACAGGCAGGTCCACATTCGCCTTGAGCGCCGCCACCTGCTTCGGAAGCGTAAAGTTACCCAGGAAAGACCCGCCCACCAACAAGAGGTCGGCACCGTTTTCGGCAGCCATCGCGCCAGCCTTCACAAAGGCGACTTCGTCCGAGGTATCCGGATCCAGTAGCACTGCAAAAAGTGCCCCACGTTTCTCGATTTCTGCATTCAGACGGAGTTCTGTCTTCCCAGGTTTCATAAAATATCCTTTCTACCACAAGGGTAACCTCTTAGAAAGATAATAAAAAAGACGAAAAACCGAAGCCCACAAGCCTTTTCTTTGCCCCCATTTGAGGCATTTTCGTTCACCCCACGTTCACAAATCCGCCTTCCAACGCAATTCACCTGCTTTTCCACCCTTTACTTCGGTTAAACTCAGTGCAGGCACAGGCTTAGGCCTCAGAGACCTCTCGCCACATTCTGCCCTGGATTCCGTCGCTGCGCTCCAGGATGACATTCGGCATTTTTCATTTTTCTTACCGTCTACTATATTTACGTCATGAATCTTTTCACGAAAATCGACATTCCTATATCCGACTGGCAAATCGACTACAAAAGCCACCTGGCGTTTTTCGGATCGTGTTTCGCAGACAATATCTCAGCACAGTTTGCAGAACGGAAGTTCAACGTTCTTGCAAACCCGTTCGGCACGGTATATAATCCGATTTCTTTGGAGAGCCAAGTCAAAGCGATTGCCGATGGGAAAGTTTTCGGAGAAGACGATGTTTTTCAAGACACGCGATGCGACGGGCTTTGGCACTGCTGGGATGCGCACAGTTCGCTTTCGGCAAGCACCCGCGAAGAATGCATCGCCAAGCTGAACGCCGCCGCGAAGCAGGCCCGGGAATTCTTGCAAAAGGCGGACACCGTCTTCATCACGCTCGGCTCCGCATTCGTCTACTATTTAAAGGACAGCGGCAAGCCCGTATCGAATTGTCACAGGCAAGACCCGAATCTGTTCACGCGCCGGCTGATTTCGGTCGAAGAAGTCGCCTGCGCCATCCGCGAAATCGTCGAGAACTTGCGTAAAATCGCCGCGACCGCAGAAAACAGCAACGGCCGCGAACCCCGCATCGTGTTCACCGTGTCGCCAATCAGGCACAAGGGCGACGGAGCACACGGCAACAACCTTTCCAAGGCAACAGTATTACTCGGCATAGAAAGAGCTATCGAAGAGATTGCCGCGTCGCCGTTGGCTCCTCGCAATGACATCGCTGAATATTTCCCTAGCTACGAAATCGTGATGGATGAGTTGCGCGACTACCGCTTTTACGCCGACGACATGGTTCATTTGTCTAAAACCGCCGAAGACTACATCTTTGAGCGCATGGTAGACACCTACTGCGACGAAAAGACCCGCGCAGACATCGCCCGCGTGGAAAAATTCCTGAAAATGGCGAGTCACCACATTAAAGACGAAAGCTCTCCCGCCACCGCAGAATTCCAGAAAAAGCTCGCCGCGCAGGCGGCAGAACTTGAAAAGCAAATTCCCGGACTTGACCTAGCGCAAGAAAAAGACAACCGCAAAAAACTCTGCTAAGAACGCTTCGACCGGCTAAAACTGCCTAGCGGGTATTTTGCCACCAGGGCCGCGGCTTTATTGCCAAGGAACTGGATGACCTCTACCATAACGATGATGATTATAACCGATTCAATCATCACATCGGTGCGGAATCGCTGGTAGCCGTAGCGAATGGCTAGGTCGCCAAGGCCTCCCCCGCCAATAGCGCCCGCCATCGCAGAATAGCCAATCAGCGTAATAATCGTCAATGTAACGCCCGAAATAATCGACGGAAGCGCCTCGGGAATCATCACCTTCCGCACAACCTGCCGCTTGGAAGCGCCCATAGCAACCGCCGCCTGAATGACGCCCTTGTCCACCTCGTTCAACGCAGTCTCGGTCAGACGCGCAATAAAGGGAGCCGCCGCAACAGAAAGCGGAATAATCGTCGCCTCCGTCCCAATCGCCGTTCCCAGCACCACGCGCGAAAGCGGGAACATCACAATCATCAAAATCACGAAGGGGAAAGAACGCAGCGTGTTCACGATACGGCTAATCAGCTGGTACGGAACAATCTTGGGAGCGATTCCCCGTGGAGAAGTCACGAACAGGAAAATGCCCAACGGGAACCCGAGAAGTACTGCAAACAAAGTCGAAAAGAAAACCATGACTATGGTTTCCCAAGTAGACTGCAACACCAGTTCCGTTATCGGACTCATCTTTTACTCACCTCGTAACCGTTGTCCTGCAAATAGGCGATTGCCGACTCGACAGAAATTTCGTTGCGACGAATATTCGAAAGGAACTCGCGGGTAATTTCGTGCTTGGGCGAACGGAATACATCCGACACCGCGCCTGTCTCTACCACACAGCCCTTGTCGATGACCGCCACATATTGGCAAGCATCGCGCACCACTTCCATCTGGTGCGTAATCATCACCACTGTGAGATTCATTCCTGCGTGGATTTTCTTAATCAAGTCCAGAATTTCGTGAGTCGTCTGCGGGTCGAGCGCACTCGTCGCTTCGTCGCAAAAAAGAATGTTCGGCCGCGGTGCCAAGGCACGAGCAATCGCCACGCGCTGTTTTTGACCGCCCGAAAGTGTTGTAATCGGCGACTTCTCGCGGTCTTCAAGGCCCACAAGCGCAAGCATCTCTTTGACGCGAGCGTCGATATCGCGGCGGTTCCAACCTGCAAGTTCCAGCGGGAACGCCACATTCTTGCCCGCCGTACGCGAACTGAACAGGTTGAAGTTCTGGAAAATCATCCCGATTTCGAGCCTGCGGCGATTCAGTTCCTTTTTAGGCAAATGGTCTACGCGGACACCGTCGTAATAGACCTCGCCCTGGTCGGGAGTTTCTAGCAAACTCGCAAGCCGCAATAGCGAAGACTTGCCCGCCCCGCTCTTGCCGATAATGCCGATAATCGCATTATCAGGAAAGTCAAGGGAAATATCCTTGACTGCCGTGACGCTTGCGCGTTTTGTCGTATATGTCTTATTCAGATGTTCGAGCTTAAGCTGCATCGCGCAACCTAAAAAACGGGAACCACTTCGCCCTTGGGGTACTTGCCCTTGATCCAGTTCTTGACCTTTTCGCTCTTGAGCGCATTCACCAAGGCCTGAATCTTTGCGGACTTTTCGTTACCCGCCTTGACGGCAACCACATTCACATAAGGCGAACTCGCATTTTCGACAAACAAGCCGTGAGTCGAAGCGTTAAGCCCCGCCGGAATCGCGTAATTGCCGTTGATGGCCGCCGCATCGACATCCTGCAAAATGCGCGGGAGCGAAGCAGCCTCCAGTTCCTTGAACTTCAGCTTTTTCGGGTTATCGACAATGTCGATGGGAGTCGCCGTGATACCCGCCTTGGGGTCAAGCTTGATAAGTCCCGCAGACTGCAGCAAAAGCAAGGCGCGGCCTTCGTTGGTGGGGTCGTTCGGAATCGCAATCGTGCCACCCTTCTTCAGATCCTTAAGAGACTTCACCTTCTTTTTGGAATTCTTCGACGGATAAAGCGCGAAAGGTTCCACATGGATACCGCCCGCATTCACAAGGTGCGTCCCCTTTTCCTTATTGAAACTTTCGAGATAAGGCAAGTGCTGGAAATAATTCGCGTCCAGTTCGCCCGATTCCAAAGCCTCATTCGGTGTAACGTAGTCGGTAAACTCAACCACCTTGAGTTCGTATCCCGCCTTGGCGAGGTCCTCTTTTACCAGGTTCAAGATAGAAGCATGCGGCTCCGGGGTTGCACCGACCTTGATGACTTCGGCAGAAAACGCGGCAGCGGCAGCAATCGCCACAGACAAAATAACCTTGCTGATTTTTACAATATTCATTTTACTCTCCTATTTTTTGCACGCGAAAGATAGGATTGGCAAGAGTTATCAGCAAGATATATTTAACTATAGCGCTTTATAGGGTTTTTCTATATATATTTTGTGCAAAAAGCTTTACGCTTGTTTCCAATGCTTTAGTTGCGAGAGGTGTTTGTCGAAAAAGGCACGGCGTTCTGCGTCGGAAGTATTGTCGGGATTGGGCATGTGCGAAAGCAGAAAATCGAGGAGGACCGACTTGTCGTTGTAAACAAACTTACCGTCGGTATAGCACCACTTGCAATAATCTTCGTTGAATTCGCCGCTGGGTTCACGGCTGATCATGGAATCTTCGCTGAGAGGCATTCCGCAGCATTGGCAGAAGAGTTGGCGCGGAGCGCCGAGCAACGTGTTGATGGACTCGTCGAATTCACGGGAGATGACTTTGAGCATTTCGGTATTCGGCTGGGTTTCGCCAGTTTCCCAGCGGCTCACAGCCTGGCGCGTTACATGCAAGCGTTCTGCCATCTGGTCCTGGGTCAGGTTTTGATTCGAGCGCAACTTAAGCAAAACTTCTCGTACTTCCATAATATTCTCCTTTTGCAAATAAAATATTTTTAATCGTTTATCATTTCTTTTGACGAGTATAATATAGAACCAAGCTATAGCAAAAACAAGCAACAGGCTGTTGCTTTTTTACGAGAGGCGCGCAACCGAGAAGCGCGCGGCCCCCGGTCCACAAACAAAAAAGGCGACCCTAAGGCCGCCTGAAAATTTTGAGATTCTTTCGTCTCTCGTCTGTAGCCGCAACGCGGCGTTCTTTCGTCTAACTAAGCACCCAGCTTGGCCCTAATCCAATTGTTGGCGTTGGCGATAGCACCGGCAATCTTGTCGACTTCCTTGGTACCGGCCTGAGCGCGGTCGGGGCGTCCACCGCCACGACCACCGCAAGCAGCGGCAAGGTCCTTTACCATGTCACCGGCCTTGATGCCCTTGGCCTGAACGTTCTTGCCCACCATCACGGCGATGCTACCGGCACCGTTCACCTTGTTGGCAATCACGGCGACGCTGTCAACGTCAAGTTTGTTCTGAACACCATCGAGCAAGTCCTTGTACTTGTCTTCGGGCATGTTTAGGTCGCGGACAATCAGGTTCACGCCCATCACGTTGATGCCACCATTCAAGATTTCGGCAGCGGCAAGCGTTGCGAGTTCAAGCTTCACAGACTGCAAGCTCTTTTCCAGGTTCTGCGTCTTGGCGAAGGTCTGCTGAATGCGGTCAAGAACTTCGGCGTCCTTGCAGCGGAGCTGTTCGCGGAGAGCCGTGAGAATCTGCGTACCGGCGCGGAGCAGCGAGAGTGCGCCACGGCCAGAGACGGCTTCGATACGGCGTACGCCAGCGCTCACGCTGGATTCGCTAATAATCTTCACGAGGCCGATGTTACCGGTGTTCTGCACATGCAAGCCACCGCAGAGTTCCTTGGAGAATTCTTCGTTGCAGGCGCCCATCTTCACCACACGGACTTCATCGCCATACTTTTCGCCGAACAGAGCCATAGCACCGCTAGCCTTAGCTTCATCAACGCCCATCACCTGGGTGTTGACCGGCAGACATTCCATCACCTTCGCGTTCACGATGTCTTCGACCTTCTGGATTTCTTCGGCAGTCATGGCGTTGAAGTGGCTGAAGTCGAAGCGGAGGAGTTCGTTGGAAACAAAGCTACCCTGCTGCTGCACGTGAGTGCCGAGCACCTGACGCAGCGCAGCCTGCAGCAAGTGGGTGGCGGAGTGGTTCTTGCGGATGTCGTTACGGCGGTCGTTGTCGACAGTCGCCATGAACACGGCGCCCATCGTCTCTTCGTTGGCCGTACCCTTCTTCACCTTACCGCGGCAGAGGGCGGTATCGTTCACCTTCACGGTGTCGAATACGTCAATTTCCAAATCAGCAGAAACGAGCGTTCCCTTGTCGCCGACCTGGCCACCCATTTCGGCATAGAACGGAGAGGTTTCGAGCACGATGGAGAGGACACCCTTGTCTTCACGCCAGCGGACAACCTTCGTTTCGCAAGCGGAAAGTTCATAGCCCACGAACTTGGTGCTTTCTTCGCTGTACTGCGTCCAGCCTTCGGTACCCATCGTGTTGATGCCCTGCTTCATGTTGGCGCGGGCGCGGGCCTTCTGTTCTTCCATGCACTTTTCGTAGCCTTCTTCATCAATCAGGAGGCCCTTTTCTTCGGCGAGAATGCCAGTGAGGTCCGGCGGGAATCCATAAGTATCATACAGCAGGAACACCTTGTCGCCCGGAATCTTGTCGCCCTTCTTGAGTTCGGCAGAGATAGCGGCGAAGCGTTCGAGACCAGCGTCGAGCGTACGGATAAAGCTTTCTTCTTCGCTCTTGATGACGCTTGCCACGAATTCCTTGCGTTCGCGGATTTCCGGGAAGGCATCGCCCATCGTGTCGGCGAGAACCTGCACGAGCTGGCAAATGAACGGCTTCTTCTGGCCGAGCAGGCGGGCAAAGCGGCTTGCGCGGCGGAGAATGCGGCGGAGCACGTAGCCACGGCCTTCGTTAGACGGGAGTGCGCCGTCGGCAATGGCGAAAGAAATAGCGCGGATGTGGTCGGCAATCACGCGGTGCGGAGTGCCAGCTTCGCCATCGTTGTACGGAACGCCGGAGAGTTCAGCAATCTTAGCGATAATCGGGGTGAACACGTCGGTATCGTAGTTGCTGGTCTTGCCCTGGAGAATAGCGCAGATACGTTCGAAACCCATACCGGTATCGACGTTCTTGGCCTTCAGCGGAATCAGGGAGCCATCGCTCACGCGTTCGTACTGCATGAACACGTTATTCCAAATTTCAATGTAACGGTCGTTTTCGCCGTTCACGCCCTTGATCGGGTCCTTGAACGTTTCGGCCTGCGTAGCGAGGTCGCCGCGGTCGTAGTGGATTTCGGAGCAGGGGCCGCACGGACCGGTGTCGCCCATTTCCCAGAAGTTGGAGTGAGCGTCAAAGCGCATGATGCGGTCATCCGGGAGGCCGGACACGTCCTTCCAAATCTGCCAGGCTTCGTCGTCGTCCTGGTACACGGTCGCGAACAGGCGTTCCTTCGGGAGCTTCCACACTTCGGTCAAAAGTTCCCATGCCCAGGCGATGGCTTCTTTCTTGTAGTAGTCGCCGAAGCTCCAGTTGCCGAGCATTTCGAAGAAGGTGTGGTGGTAGTTGTCGCGGCCCACCACGTCGAGGTCGTTGTGCTTACCGGACACGCGGAGGCACTTCTGGCTGTTGCATGCGCGCTTCCAGCCCTTCGGATTGTCGCCCAGGAAAATGGCCTTGAACTGGTTCATGCCCGCGTTCGTGAACATGAGCGTCGGGTCGTCATGCGGAACCACCGGCGAAGAACGCACAAAGAGGTGGCCCTTGGATTCAAAGAACTTGATAAAAGATTCGCGCACCTGCGCAGAAGTCATAGTAGGCATAATGTGTCCCTTTATTTTTTCGGGCGTAAATTTAGCAAAAGGCGAACGCAGCGGCAAAACAACTTGTTGTTTTGACATTGCTGAGCCGTGCTAAATGCGCTCCGAAGGAGCGCCAAGATAGAAATTAGACGACAAATTCTCAAGTCGAGCGTCGCGGCCAAGCTTGCTTGGACATGACCGAGACTAGAATTTGGGATTGGAACGAAGTGACAATTCCAAAGACGAGAGACGAAAGACGAGAGATATGATATAGAAAAGGGGAACGTTTCCCCCTGATTGCAGCCCCGGCTGTGTCATCACCGCGCCCCACTCGTCATCCCCGCGAAGGCGGGGATCTTCTAGCCGGGTCTTCCATCACCCCCTCGCTGAAGTGAACCCAAGAAGTTGGACTGTTTAAAGTTAGGTTAAATTCGCCTTATTT
>NZ_CAMVDO010000009.1 GCF_947166265.1 uncultured Fibrobacter sp.
CCAAAAGCAGACTTTTCGTCGCCATAGACAGACGTAAATAAGCGCCAACACCGCGAACACAAACCCCATGCCAGTGCATGCATTCGGGTTCGACACGACCCTCGGCAACGTCCTTTTCGCCTCGACATTCCTCGCGACCGATATGATGAGCGAACTCTACGGCAAAAGGGAAGCGAGCCGCTGCGTTAAGATAGGCTTTCCACATTGGTAAGCCAGCTGATTAACGTGATTGCCTTCAACCTGCTCGCCTTCGCAGGAACATTCCCGTGGAAAACTCTCGGTGAAATCCTTATTCTCGGTTACGCCATCTTTATCGTGACATCGCTAATGGACACACCGTTCGTTTACCTTGCCCGAAGAATCGCCGAAAAGCATCCGGACCTGCTGAAGAACTAACGAACGACATTCTTAAAGTCATTCTTGGTCGACTTTAGGAGCGAAGGAATCCTGGGTATGTTCCCTAAAAATTTCCTTCGGCAGTTCCTTGCCCTGCTTTTTCCAGGAGCTATATTCTGCAGTCGCCGTAAAGATGACATCCGTCGAAGAATTTAGGGCTGTTTCGAGGCTGTCCTGCACCACGCTGATCATAAGGCCCACAGCCACCACCTGCATGGCAATGTCCGAAGAAATTCCTAAAGGGGCACAAGCAAGAGGGATCAAGAGCAGAGAGCCCCCCGTCACGCCACCCGCCCCACAGGCGGAAAGCGTTGCAAACAGGCACACGACCAGGGCACTCGTAAAGCTGACCTGTATTCCAAGGGTATGCGCCGCGGCAAGCGTCATGATCGCAATGGTAATGGCGGCCCCGCTCATATTAATCGTCGCCCCTAGCGGAATGGACACCGAATAAAGCTTGCGGTCAAGTTCCAACTTTTTGCAAAGCGCCATGTTCACGGGGATATTCGCCGCCGAACTGCGCATAAAGAATGCCGTCACGCCAGAACTCTTGTAGCAACGCAGAATCAGGGGGAAAGGATCTCGACGAAGTACAACCCCCACAATGAGAGGTGTCACGACAAAAGCCATAAAGAGCATCGTTCCCACCAGCAAAAGAATCAGCGAACCATACGTCTTGAAAATTTCGATACCGTTCGTAGAAACCGACGTAAACATAATTCCCATAATGCCGAAGGGCGCAAGGTTGATAATCCAGCGCACCACCAGGGAAACGGCATTCGCCAAGTCGCGAAGGACCGCAAAAGTCGTATCGCTCGACATCTTCTTCAGCGCAAAACCAAGACACATCCCCCATACCAAAATACCGATATAGTTGGCATCGACAATGGCCGCCAGCGGATTCGACACCGCACGGACGAGCAGGTTATGGAGGACATCTAAAATATCCGTTGGCGGAGCCCCCGTCTCTACGGCATTTACCAGGTACAATTTCTGCGGACAAAACGTCCCTGCCAGCACGGCGACTACAGACGCAAGTGTCGTACTGACCAGATACAACAAAATCACTTTCGCAAAACGACGGTCTAAATGCGATTTTCCTAGCGAAAGGGAACAAACGATCAATATAAAGACCAGTATCGGGGCGACCGCCTTGAGCGCGCTCACGAAAATGACACCCAGTTCCCCGATCCACTTTTGTGAGGGCAGCAGTAAGCCGAAGATGGCTCCCCAAAAAATGGCAATCACTATACGTAGCACCAAATTCGAACTATTATATGTTTTTACCCATCCGTGTATTTTCATTACAACCTTCTTTTTTACAGATGTAATATAAATATAAATTTGCCGTTTTTGCAAAAAAAACGCAAGGCGAGCAAGAAAACACCTCCATTTTCCAAAAGTTGCTTTCGCAAATCCGCCCCGATGAACTAAATTTTTGCGCGAAATGTTTTTTACGGTGCTCACATACCTGGTCATCGGCCTTTTGGCAGTGTTTGGACTATTCTATATAGTCCTCGAAGTCCGTTTTTTCCGGGCTCTAGGCAGCGTACGCACTGGCACGTCCGACGTGGAACCGCCACCCAAGGTGAGTATCCTGATTTCGGCGCGAAACGAATCCGCCGGAATTCGCGAAACACTGGACTCGGTTCTTGCACAGGACTACCGTGGAGACTGGGACGTGTGGGTCGCCGACGACAGAAGCGATGACGACACCCCGACGATTCTCGCCGAATACGCCGCCAAGAACCCTAGACTGCATGTTCTAACCATCAAGGAAATTCCCGAAGGCGTAAGCCCCAAAAAACACGCTCTATCGCAACTTATAGAGGCCTGCGAAGGCGAAATCCTATGCCTTACGGACGCCGACTGCCTCGTAAAGCCTACCTGGGTTTCGGGAATTATAGCCGAATTTGAACCTGGAATCGAACTGGTTGCCGGACACTCCTACATTCCGACCGTTCCCGGAAAATCGAGTCTACTGATATGCATGCAGGCGGTAGAAACCCTGATTTACCGCGTGGCAGGAACCGCAGGGCTTGCCATGAGGCTCCCGCTCACCAGCACCGGCAACAACCTCGCCTACCGCAAGAGTTTCTTCAAGAGCGTGCATGGATTCGACAACGTGATTAAAATCCAGAGCGGCGACGACGACCTGCTGATGCAAAAACTCGCCGCAGACCGCCCATGGGCCATGCGCTACTGCATCGCGGAATCCACCTTCGTGACGACAAACGGCAAGGAAACGCTGAAGGAACTCTGGGAACAGCGCAAGCGCTGGGCTTCGAAGACTATATACTATACACCGAAAATCGTGTTCGTACTCAGCATGGTGTTCCTTTTCCTTACGATGCTGTGTGTCGCGGCGGTGCTTTCACCGTTCAGCTTTGCAGTCTTTATCGCAACCCTTAGCGCATTTGTCGCCAAGTGCATTGGCGATTCGATCTTAATACTCCGCGGGCTTCGGATATTCAGGCAACAGCACCTGTTAAAATGGTGCATTCCCGTCGAATTTATTCACGCCCCCTTTACCGTGCTGGCCGTGCTTTTTGGCCTGTTCGGACGATTTAAATGGAAATAAAGATGGCAACTACGACAAAAAAAGCAACTACGACTAAAACGACCGCAACCAAGACCGCCGCTAAAACGGCAAAGACTGTGACCAAAACAGCCGCAACAAAAAAGACGGTCGCCGCAGGTGAAGGCAAGACCCTGATTATCGCCGAAAAACCGAGTGTCGCCCTCGACCTGGTTCGCGTGCTCGGCCAAAAGAACTTCAAGAACGAAAAGACGCATTACGAAAGCGATACCACCATCGTGAGCCATGCCATCGGCCACCTGGTCGAAATCGCCGACCCGAAAGAAATCGACGAAAAGTACAAGAAATGGGAAATGAGCACGCTCCCCATGCTTCCGAAGGAATTCCCGCTGGTCGCAACGCCTGCCACCCGCGGACAGCTTTCCGCCTTAAGCAAACTCATCAAGCGTAAGGACGTGACGACCATCGTGAACGCATGCGATGCGGGCCGCGAAGGTGAACTGATTTTCTTCTATATATTACAGTACGTGCTCAAGGGCAAGTTCACGGGCAAGACCATCAAGCGCCTGTGGATGCAGAGCATGACCCCGGCCGCCATCAAGGATGCGTTCGAAAACATGCGCGACGGCGCCGAAATGGAAAACCTGAAGGCCGCAGCCCTTTGCCGTAGCGAAGCCGACTGGCTGATCGGCATGAACGGAAGCCGCGGCCTTACCGCCTACAATAGCAGTATGGGCGGATTCCAAGTGACTCCGTGCGGACGTGTGCAGACGCCGACGCTTGCCATTATCGTGAACCGCGAAGAAGAACGCCTGCAGTTCGTGCCGCAAAAGTTCTGGACCGTGGAAGCCGAATTCGACAACGACGGCAGCCACTACCAGGGCAAGTGGTTCACCACCAGCAAGGAAGACGGCAAGGACAAGGTCAAGCAGATTTTTGACGAAGCCCGCGTCAAAGAGATTCTCGCGAAATGCAAGGGCAAGGCAGGAACCGTCGAAGAGACTTCCGCCCCCTCGCTCCAGAAGTGCGGTCCGCTGTACGACTTGACGACGCTCCAGCGCGAAGCGAACAATCGCTTTGGCTTTAGCGCGAAGACGACCCTTTCGATTGCGCAGGCTCTGTACGAACGCCACAAGGCGACCACCTACCCGCGTACCGACAGCCGTTGCCTGCCCGAAGACTACGTGGCCCCGGTGAAGGCAACCCTCGGCAAAATCGAAGGCCCGCTCACCAAGTTTGCAGAAACCGCACTCAAGAACAACTGGGTCGTGAAGACGCCCAAGGTGTTCGATAACTCCAAGATTTCGGACCACTTCGCCATTATCCCCACCGGCGTGATGCCCTCGGGACTCACCGAAGCCGAACAGAAGATTTTCACGATGATTTGCCAGCGATTCATCGCCGTATTCTTCCCGCCAGCCAAGTACGAAAACACCACCCGCGTAACAACCGTCGAGGGCGAAACCTTCCTCACCGAAGGCAAGGTGCTCATCGATCCGGGTTTCAAGGCCGTGTACGGCAAGGACAGCGATGACGAATCGAGCATTCCGGCACTCAAGGGCAAGTCCGCCAAGACGGTCGCCCTCGAAGAAAAAGAAGACTTTACCAAGCCGCCTGCACACTACACCGAAAGCACGCTCCTTTCCATGATGGAAAGCGCCGGTAAGTTGGTGGAAGACGAAGAACTCCGCGACGCCATGAAGGAACGCGGCCTTGGAACGCCGGCAACGCGCGCCGCCATTATCGAAAAGCTCGTCAGCGACAAGTACGTGGTTCGCGACGGCAAGGACATGATCCCGACCGCGAAGGCATTCGACCTTATCAAGGTCTTGAAGGCAATGGACATCGAGGCGCTCACCAGCCCGGAACTCACCGGCAACTGGGAATACAAGATGGAGCAAATCGAGAAGGGCAAGGAAACCCGCGAAAAGTTCATGGAAGGCATCGTCGACATGACGCGCACCATGGTCAAAAACATCAAGGGTTTCAAGGAAGAAAGCACCACCGGCGAAGCCCCGTTTAGCCCCGTGAACGGCAAGAAGGTCTTTGAGACCGTGAGCCGCTACACCACCGAAGACGGCATCGTGATTCGCAAGATGATCGGCGGCAAGCGTCTTACGCCTGAAGAAATCACCGAGCTCTTGACCAACCGCAAGATTGGCCCGCTCACCGGATTCCGCAGCAAGCGCGGTTCCGAATTCTCGGCAGTCGTCATCATCAACGACGAAAACAAGATCGAGTTCGTATTCGACGAAAAGCCCGAAGAAGTGGAAGTTGGCGAAGTCGTCGGAAAGTCCCCCGTTGACGGTTCGGACGTCTACGAAACCATGACCGGTTACGTAAGCGAATCCTACCTGAAAAAAGAACCCAGCGGAATCACGCTTCCGAAGATTCTCCTGGGCAAGGAACTTTCGCCCGACATCATCAAGACGCTGCTCGCCGGCGAAAAGACGGCGCTCATCAAGGGTTTCCGCAGCAACAAGACGCACCGGAATTTCGACGCCTACCTGAAGCTCGAAAAAGGAAAAATCAAGTTCGAATTTCCGCCGCGCGAGTTCAAGCCCCGCCGCTTTGGCAAGAAAAAAGATGCATAAGGAATAGATTGCTTCGCTGCGCTCACAATGACATAAAAGACTACGTCATTGCGAGGAGTGTAACAAGCCTGTCCTGAGTTTGTCGAAGGAAAGCAATCCAAAAAAGAACATGCAAGAGAGATCTTACACTTATATTCTTTTTAATAAACCTAATGGTACTCTATATACAGGAGTTACCTCTAATCTTGTTAAAAGAATGCAAGAGCATAAATCTCTTCTCAAAGGTTTCACTAAGAAATACAATGTTACAAAACTAGGATACTTTGAAGAACACACTTCTATAATTAATGCAATAGAAAGAGAAAAGAAAATTAAGGGCGGTTCTAGAGCTAAAAAAATTGAACTTATAAAAAGCATGAATCCTGAATGGAAAGATTTATTTGATGGTTTTAATTTGTAGTTCATGGATTGCTTCGCCTTTCAGGCTCGCAATGACGTGGGAGCCGAGAGCAGCGGCAAAGCTTGCTTTGACATTGCCGAGGCGAACCAGTCATGCACTTTGTGCAATGACGTATAGAAAAATAATCACATTTCTTTTTGCATTGGCCATAAGCGCTTTTGCGGAAGAGTCTCAGGACGAGATTCATTTTGTACCGTTGAATTCGCTGACAGAATCCGTAGCGGAACAAGTCGGTGACACCAATGCGGCCGTAAACGCAGCAGCAAGTGAGCCCGAGAACAGTTCGGCAGCAGCCATGCCGTACACCGCCGAAGCCTTGCCGCAAAACGATTCGGCAGAAACGCCTTACGGACTCCCCCGCGAGCTCTTGCCGCTGTGGGATTCCATGACAATCAAGCAGAAGGCCGCGCAGATGGTCATGGTGTACCTCACCTCGTCGCAGTTCATTATCGAAAACGAAATCGGCGGAGTGCTTATCACAGGCCAGCACCTTCGCTCCGCAAAACGCTACCTGAACACGATGGCCGAAATCGACTCCGGCCTAAGAATCCCGCTCGTCGTCGCCACGGACCAAGAAGGCGGAATCGTCAACCGACTGGCCTCTTACTCCGATACATGGCGAGGCGTTCCCAGCGCACTGGAAATGCGACGCATGGATTCGACAGACATCCACTCGCTCGCCAACAAAATCGGAAGCGCACTGAAAGAACTCAAAATAAACATGAACCTGGCTCCCGTTCTTGACCCTTCTAAAGACAGCCGCGGCAAGAATTCGTTCATGGAAGAAAGCCGCCGCTCCTGGGGCAACGACACCACAAACGCATTCAAAGTAAGAGCATTCGTCAAGGGCATGAGCGAAAACGGAGTCGTCTGCGTATCCAAGCATTTTCCGGGTTACGATTCCTGGACCAACAGCGACCACCAAATTGCCGTGAGCGCAACCCCCAGGGCAAAGATTGCAAAGAACGTGAGCTTCTTCAAGACACTCGCAAACGACATTCCCGTGACCATGATGAGCAGCGTAAGCTTTGTGCGCATTTCAAGCCGTCCCGCCGTATTCGAGCCGAAAATTGTCAAAATGGCCCGCGACATGTCTCCCGAGACCGTCATATTGACCGACGACCTGTGGGGAGTAAGCCTCCGCGCCTGGATTAGCGGCAACGAACGCGTGCGTAGCAAGAACTACCCCGCCAAGGATTTCAGAAAACTCGTGCGCACCGCCTTGATGGCCGGCAACGACATGTTCATGATTACCTACTCGTCAAAAGCGGTAGAAATGATCAACTACCTGGACGCACTATCCAAACAAAGTAAATACTACAAGCAACGTATCGAAGAATCCTCCGCCCGCATCTTAAAGATGAAATACCGGGCGGGAATTATCAAGTAGCGTCTAATGATACAGGACGTTACTGGACGTCATTCGGCAGGATTCCCGATTCGCGGGCTTTCTCGATATCGACAATTTCAGATTCACCAGACTTAAAGTTGCCATTTTCAACTTCATCTTTGTATAAAAGTTTTGCAGCGATTTCATCAATCATTGCCGTGATGGAATCCGCCATCGGAGTCACCCATACACTATACCACGAATAAATACGACTTTTTTCTTCCATAATGGATTCCGCGCCAAAGACTTGCATCGGATTAATCGTTATCGGCTTGGACTCCGAATGAAACAAAATGTAAAGTTGATATTAAGGACCACATAATCAAAGGGTTTCACGACATCGGTAATCGTCGTCGTATCGGTAAAACAGGTTTTCCTTATGATTTTTTGTCATTCGACAGCTCCCCGCCATAACGGCATTTAATCTTTTAACACCACAAAAGTCAGCCCTGCAAAAAAAACGCAAAAGCACAGACTTTCGCGTTTAAATACAAATGGAAATTTACAAGATGTCTATTATTTTTCGTTACACCACTTTCGCTTTCTTCGGATTTGTGATGTTTTTTACTTCCTTGAGCAGGCGATCGGGCCCCACCTTATTGTAGGCGAGTTTCAGGATTTCCGCCGCCGCCATCGCATCGTCCAGGGCACGGTGGTGATTGAACTCCGGCAGTTCCAGCGACTCCGTTAATTTATGCAGGCTGTAGCTTGGAAGTCCCGGGAAAAAGCGACGCGAAATCTTTACCGTGCAAAGTCTCGGCGGGTCGATCTTGATGCATGCGCGTCGAAGTTCTGTCCGCATAAACTTGATATCGTACTGCACATTATGCGCAACGAAAATACGGTCCTGCAAAAGTTCCGCCACTTCTTCGGCGATGGAGGCAAACTGGGGCTTTCCGCGCACCATTTCGTCGGTAATTCCCGTGAGGTTCTGCACAAAGGGCTGTATCGGCATGCCGGGGTCCACCAACGCCGAATACGTCTTAACGACCTCACAATCATCCAGGAGCACAATACCTATCTCGGTAATGCGCCCCACTTCGGCAGTGCCGCCCGTCGTTTCAAGATCCACTACAGCAAATTTCATTGTACAAAACCAAAACAGATTTCTTTGCTAAACGCGCAAAGACGTCAATCATCATCCCACACACCTGAAACTAGAAACCTATCTTACCGGGATATCAAATTCCAATGTCTGGCGGGCAGATTCGCTGACGACCTTCGCCTTGAGTACCTTGGACTTGGGCTTTGCGTAAAGAGGCACCACCATCAGATTCGAAATGCCACGGTCTTCGCTCGGAGTGGCTTCGCTATCGCGCGCCGTCTGCGAAAAAATCGGAGACTTTCCCTTGTCGTAAATCGAATATGTCAGTTCGCGAACAAAGCCCTTCTTGATCTGTTCGGTAGGCACCTGGAAATACACGATACCGCCCTTGGGAACCTTGCGCAAGCTGTCACGAATTTCCTCTTCGGTCGCAAGTTCGCCTTCCATCATCATGCGAACATCCTTCTTGAGCTTATCGACGCTCTCGTAGTTGATCGTGATTTGGAACTTGGCGTCTTCGGGAATCGCACTCGGACGCACATCGCGAATCTTCGCGTTATTCTGATAATATTCCCAGCGACCGTTATCGTGCAGTAGAACGGTAGAACCGTTCGAAGTCGTCGCGATAATGTCTGCGGCAGACGCACACGCGGCGGCACAGAATGCCACCAGGGAAAGCGATCTTGCCCATTTACACACCCGATCCCATTTCATAAGATACCTCTTCTTAATGAATTACCGCACGGTTACAAAACCGTGCGGCCCCTTATCCTTTTTTTATTTCTGCAAGTTGAGGCTTGCGTTAGCGGCACCGTACAGGCTGATGCTGTAATCCTTGATGACATACACCGGAATCTTGTTCAGCAGCGGACGAATGTTCGGGTTGTAGTTCTTTTCGAAATACTTCATGAACAGGTTGTCGCGTTCAAGCCAGCGAAGGTCTTTCTGCACCGTACCACCGGCCAGGTAGAAACCGCCGAGAGGCAGGAACAGCGTTGCGGCGTCGCTTGCAAAGCGGGCAAGCATCTTCACGAAAAGGCGCATCATTTCGGCGGCAACCGGATCGGTGTCGCTTGCGCGGCTGATGTACTTCGGGCGATCGTTCGGTTCGGTTTCTTCAATCTTCTTGAAGGCATCGTTATCGGGAACGCCACGGGTTTCCTTCCACCATTCGTACATGTTGCGGAGCCCCATGCCGGACACGAGCGGTTCGACACCCGGAACCGTACCGATCTTCTTTTCCATGTAGTCGTGGAATTCCTGCGAATCCTTGTCGAACGGGGCAAACGTAGAATGTCCGCCTTCGGAGCAGGCCGGAATGTACTTTTCGCCGTCAAATGCGAGGAAACCCACACCCATGCCGGTACCCGGACCGATGACGGCCTTGGTCGTCTTCTGGGGAGCGGGAGTGCTACCGTCGGTGTGCACCAGCTTGTGAATCTGGGCGGGGTCATCGACATCGAGAGTCGGGATGCCGTAGCTAATGGCCATGAAGTCGTTGATGACGAGAGTCGGGATGCCGGTTGCAGCAGCCAGGGCTTCGCCATCGACGCACCACGGAAGGTTCGTCATGACACACTTGTTGTTGCATACGGGGCCTGCAGCACTGATGCAAATGTGGGACGGCTTAAGGTCAGCGCGGCTTTCGGCTGCAATCTTAAGCGTTTCACGAATCGGGGCTTCAAGACCATCGATATCCTTGGACGGGCAGTCCGTTTCCAGAATCAAGGTAAACTTGCCGTCCTTGTAGCCCACCAGGCCAAGGTTCGTATTCGTGCCACCAATATCGCCAGCCAAAACGAGGCGGTCAAACTTTGCATCGGGATTAAGCCATTTAATTTCCATAAAAAAACTCCATGTTTATACAAGGAAGAATATAGTAAAGCGATTAAGGTTACAGGTTGTAGGTAACAGGTTACAGGATTATTATAGCGACTTCGTCGCCTTATAAAACTCCCATAATAATATACGTTGAAAAAACTGACGCCTGATCCCTGAGACCTAACGCCTAAAGTTTAATCACAGATCGCATTTCAAGGGCTTGTCGCTACGTTTTTCGCGACCGCATTTCGGCTCGTTTTTCAGGAACTGTTCCAGTTTTACGCCATCCAGGTATCCCCGGATTAAGGAATTCAGTTCTTTCCACACAGGAAGCGTCACACAAAAATCTGCACGTTCGCAAGAATTTTCGGCATCATCGAGACAGGCCACCGGTGCCATCGAGGTTTCTACCATCGAAAGGACCTGCCACACGCTACATTCAGAGGGATCGCAATTCAGCCGGTAGCCCCCTGCCTTGCCACGGACACCCGTCAAGAGCTTACCGCGAACAAGGGCGCCCAAAATGCCTTCGAGATACTTTTCGGAAATCTGCTCCCGTTCGGCAAGTTCCTGCAATTTCACATAATCGTCCCTGCCGTTCTTAGCAAGGTCAATCATCACGCGGAGCGCGTAGCGTCCTTTAGTCGAAATCCTCACCCCTATTCTCCTAGATATTCCACCGCAAAGATCAAAGTCGAGCCACCGGGGATGGGGCCTGCACCGCGGGCACCGTAACCGAGTCCTGGGGGCACCACCAAGATTCTCTTTTCACCGGGGAGCATTCCCTGCACGCCAAGTTCCCAGCCGCGAATCACGCGACCGGCACCCAGCGTAAAGGCAAACGCCTGTCCACGATCACGGGAACTGTCGAACTTGTAGCCGTTCGTGAGCCAGCCCGTGTAATGCACCTTCGCCACGTTACCCTTCTGCGCAGGTTCGCCTTCGCCCTGCTTGATAATCGCATAGCGAAGTCCCTCGGAGCCGTTTTCAAGCGTCAGGGTCGTCGTATCGGGGAAGAAATCCATATTCGCGACAACGGCTTCGTCCACTTCGGAGCTTACCAGTTCCACGCGGAAAACCAGAGTCGAATTCGACGGAATCATCGAGTAGGCCGTTGCGCCATAACCCATGGCAGGCGACACGCGGAACCAGCGGACGCCGCCTTCGCGCATTCCTTCGAGGCCCACTTCCCAGCCCTTGATCATCTTGCCGGCGCCCATCACCACGGAGAGCGGCTTGCCAATATCCTTAGAAGAACCGAACTTGCGGCCCGAAAGAAGCCAGCCCGTATAATGCGTCTTGAGCACGGAACCCACCATGGCGGGCTTTCCGCCACCGACCTTTTCGTCGTAGATTTTAAGCCCCTTGGCCGCTTCGCGCCACTTGAGAGCCTCGACATTTTTCGGGAACACATCGGGTTCCATCGGCGGATCGGCACTTACCAGTTCCACGATAAAGAACAAGTCCGAATACTCGGGAACGCCTTCCAGGGAATTTTCGCCATAACCCATCTGGTAAGGCACATACAGTTTGCGGACTTCGCCCGGTTTCATGCCGACAAGTCCCTTTTCCCAACCCTGGATCACGAGTCCCACACCGAGCGTAAACTCGAGCGGTTCGCCCCCCGTGTACGATTCCGAGAACAGCCTGAAACGGCTATCCGAGGGGACAGGGGCAATCGAATCCACAAAGGTCTTAGGAAGGGCTGTAGAATCCAGAGCAGAATCGGCAACCGCGGGCACCTGCGCTACGGTATCGACCGGAGCCTTGGAATCCTTCTTCGACTTGGATTTGTTCTTCTTATTCTTCGCAGACTTGTCCAGGAGGGCAGTCGTGTCAACTTTTGTCACACCCGCAACCTGGTCGGAGTTAAAGTCGTTTGCAAGGCGAAGGGAATCGACAAGGCGGAGCGAATCGGCAAGGCGAGCCTTTTCCGCCAAAATTTTCACACTGTCCAAAAAAACGTAACTTTTGTAATGAACCCGGATAAGCTGACCTGCCCGAATGGTGTCTCCAGTACCCTCCCTGACTGTTTCCACCTTGAAAGGGATAGCAAAACAGGCACTACACATCAGCAATACAAGAAAAATCTTCAATTTCGACATAAAATCTCCTGCACCACAATTTAGAAAATGCTAGTTTTTGAGAGTAACGAATAATTCCAAATGGAATAAAATATGCTATCAGTCATTATCGTCATTGCGATTATTGTCTTATCTGTGATACTCGCCGCCATCGGTGCGTACGTCATTATCCATAGTTCCGACGAAAAGGACGAACCCAAGCGCGTCATCGATGTTTCCGGCCAGTACGCCGTAGTCGTTCGCCCCGCCCGCGAATCCCTGACAGCGGTCAAGCCCTCCGAGGCCTCGCTCAGGTCCTGGCTCGACACCCAGAATATCCCCGCCGAAAAGAAAGAAGAACTGATCGCCAATTGGAACGCCTCGATGGAAGCGACCATCCGCACCATCGACGAAGGCGACAAGAACGGCACCGCCACCTACCGTATCGAACTGGGCCCCAAGGGCAAGCAATACGTTAAGTTCGTGAGCGACGAGAACTTTATCACCCGAGAACAAATCCGCAACCACGCGGAAATTCTCCCGCCCTACGTTCTGGGCTGCGACTGCAGGCTTTTGCCCAAGCAACCCTGGGAAAACCCCAGCAAGTCCGGCTGGAAGGCTGTAGTTCCCTCGCATGGCAACCATTACGACGTCCCCGACTGGAGGCAACTTGCGTAAATCCCTATTTTCTCTTCTTGTATTAGCCCCCGCATTGTCCTTTGCGGCAGGTTCCGCCATTATCACCCTCGAAATGCCCGTCGGCGCACGCCAGCTGGGTATGGGTGAAGCGGGTGCTGCCCTTGCCGATGACGCAACCGCCATGTACTACAACCCGGCAGGCCTCGCCTTTGGCCCCCTCGCCGACGAATGGCGCATGAGCTATCCGGCCGAATCCAAGACCGCCCCCTTCTTCACGAGCATGGCCGCCCGAGCAAAGAACGGGTTCTTCAGCAAGAGCGAACTCTGGGCGGGTACCGCAAACGGCATCCAGAAATTTGACGGAGAACAGTGGGTAGACTATCATTCTATTACACTGCAGGGCAACGCGAAAGTCCGCGACGCCGTCAAGATTTACGTCGGAACCGAACACGGCCTCGACGAATATGTGCGCCAAGTCAAGAAATTCAACGACATCAAATCGGCCGACGACGAAAAGCACGTGGTTGAAGTCAAGATGCCCTGGAACCTGGTCGTGAAGGACACCATTACGGCAGTCCTCTACGAAAGCCGCACCGAAAAGCTCTGGGTGGGTACACCCAAGTCGCTCTACCGCTTCGACGGCAAGGCCTGGAAAAGCTACGACAGTGAACTCGGCAACCACCGTATTACCGCCCTTGTCAGTCAGGGCGCCTCTATCTGGATTGGAACCGAAGACGGACTTTTCGTGTACCGCAACGGCCAGTTCGAACAGAAAGGCAAGGTGCTTCCTAGCCAAAAAGTCCGTGCACTCGTATGGTCCGAAAACAGGAAGGAACTTTACGTGGCAGTCGAAGGTGCTGGTGTCGCAAGGCTTATCCCGAAAAAGAGCGTAAACGACAAGGACCGCTGGAGCCTGTTCACCGAAGAAGACGGCGTTATGGACAAGACCCCGACCGCACTTGCCGTCGACAGTTCGGGACACGTATGGGCCGCCCACAACGGAGGCCTCTCGCACTTTACGCTTCGCAAGTGGGAACAGGTTCAGTTCGCAGACAACAAGGTAAACGACATTTCGGTAGACCAGCGCGGAGGCATCTGGATTGCAACCGACAAGGGCGTATGGCGCCATCTGCCGGACTACGCCACCGCCAGTGGACGTAAGGCGGAACTCGAACGAGGCGCCGCCGAAGAAGAAGGCTCCACCAAGAGCGAAGACGAATGGATCCACTACCATAGCGGAAACGGACTCAGCTCCAACAAGGTGTGGGCAGTGCTTCCGCAAGGAAACGACGTATGGTTCAGTACCGCTAACGGCATGGAGCAGTTCAAGGACGCCGACTACCAGGTGACCGCCTTCTACGAAAAGCTGCTCCCGGTCTTGAACATTCCCGACCTGTACCACCTTTACGCCGGTATGACCATTCCGCTGAACGACTGGGGTACCCTCGGATTTTTCGTGAACTTCGTGAGCTTCGGTTCGACCGTCGCCTCGGGTGATGTCGACGCCGACGACTTAGTCGCCTACAACAGTTCCGAAATCGTCGGCGGCTTCAGCTACGGTACGCGTTTCCCGAACGACTGGGGCCTCGGCCTTTCCATCAAGTTCTTCTATTCCGACCTGAGCTCCGGCGCTGCGGCTGGAGCCGAAGAGGCAACCACCTTCGGTTACGCATTCGACATCGGCCTCTTGAAAAAGAACCTGCTCGTCGACAAGCTGAACTTCGCCCTCGTCCTTGCAAACATCGGCCCGAGCGTCTACTACGTGGACAAGACGATCGAAGACCCGATTCCCCTGACCTGGCGCCTTGGACTTTCGTACGAGTTGCTCTCCCTCGCCGACTACAAGTGGACGATCGTCGCCGACTATAACCGCGAAGTGGTCTACGACGACGAAAAGGGCAACCCCGAACCATTCTACATTTCCAGCTGGAAATCGCTCGCGAACCCCGAAAGAGAAGGCGACGGATTCACGGCCGTGAAGAACTCCATTATGCAGGGCGTGTTCAACCTGGGTACCGAATTCGTCTACGCGAACACGATCGCGCTGCGTGCAGGCTACCTGTATGACCAGACCGGAAAGCGAAACGAAGTGGACCTCGGTTTTGGCTTTATGCTCTCCGATGTGCTGCAGTTCGACTTCGCCACCATCAAGGACGTCGGCGACAACGACGGCGTCCGCGACGGCCAGATGCGCTTCGGGATGCTGTTCAAGTTCTAGGAATTTTCTCCGGCTAAACAAAGCCGAAGACAAAAAAATTTCCGCCGGATTCTCCGGCGGATTTTTTTGCATCTTTAAAGGACTAGGGTAAGCCTACGTGACGCTGCTTCTGCTTTTTAGGCTTTGGCGCGACAACTTCGGCTGGTGAATTCGCCGCATCGGCCTTTGCCTTTTCCTTCGCTTCGGCGGCTTCGGCCAATAGCATTTCGAGCGTTACGCGAGAGGCCTCTTGTTCAGCCTTCTTCTTGTTGCCGCCCACTCCGCGACCGTACACGCGACCGTCAACATGGACTTCAACCGTGAACACCTTCTGGTGTTCCGGTCCCGATTCATCGACCACCACATATTCCGGCACCGTGCGGAGCTTCCCTTGCAGATATTCCAAGAGTTCGCTCTTGTGGTTGATGAAGTCCTCGGCAGAGATAATTTCCTGCACGCGCGGGAAATGGAACTTGTTCAAGATAGCCCGAACCTCTTCGAGGCCGCCGTCCAGATAGACCGCGCCAAGAACCGCTTCGTAGGCGTCGGCCAAAATGCTTTCCTTGCCGCGACCACCGAGTTTTTCTTCGGCCTTGCCGACCTTCACGTACTCGCTCAGACTCCATTCCTTGGACGACTGGGCGCAGGCGTGTCCCGACACGATAGCGCTCTTGCGCTTGGAAAGTTCACCTTCCGGATCGTCGGGGTAAGTCTTGTAGAGGAATTCCGTCGTAAGCATGTTCAGCACGGAATCGCCCAGGAACTCCAGGCGTTCGTTGTTGCTCACGTAGGGCAGGTCCGTACCAGTCAGGAAAGAGCGGTGCACTAGAGCGTGCGCCAGGAGTTCAGGATCCTTGAACCGGTACCCGAGCTTCGCCTCAAGCCCGCCATCGGACTTCTGGCGAAACCAGAGTTTAAGCACTTTGTGGAGTAGATTAGATTGTTCCATAGGCATCTAGGATTTAGATAAACAGAAAGGGTAACCCGAGCCGGGTCACCCAGTCTAGTTTCTTATCGAAAGAGGCTAATAATTAAGCCTTCTTAGCTTCGATGAAGGCAACCACGTCGGCAACCTTGGCAAACTTTTCGGCGTCGGAGTCGAGGATTTCGACTTCGAATTCGTCTTCGAGGGCCATCACGAGTTCCACGCGGTCGAGGGAGTCGGCACCGAGGTCGTTACCGAATTCGGATTCCGGCTTCACATCTTCAGCCTTAACGCCGAGCTTGTCAACGATAACAGCGGTGACCTTCTTGAAAATTTCTTCGTTCATTGTAATCTCCATTTGGATTTGATTGTTTGAGTTCAAATTTAGTAAAAAATGCCTAGGCGTTCAACCCACCATCGACGCCAAGAATCTGGCCGGTGATGTAGCAGGCGTCGTCAGATGCCAAAAATGCGACTGCATTGGCCACATCTTCGGGTTTTCCGATACGTCCGAGCGGAATCTGGGCCGCATACTTTTCCTTGGTAGCGTCATCCATGGCAGCGGTCATGTCGGTACCGATAAAACCGGGGGCAATGGCGTTCACGGTAATACCGCGAGAGGCAAATTCCATGGCGTTGGAGCGGGTCATACCGATAATGCCAGCCTTGGCTGCGGCATAGTTCGCCTGACCGGCCTGGCCGTGCAGGGCGTTAATGCTAGAAATGTTCACGATACGGCCGGTACGCTTGCCCATCATGGTGCGGGCGACCGCGCGAGTGCAAAGGAACACGGAACGCAGGTTCGTAGCGATCACGGCGTCGAAGTCTTCGTCCTTCATGCGCATCAGCAAGCCATCGCGGGTAATACCGGCGTTGTTCACCAGGATGTCGACCGTGCCCATGTCAGCAATAATCTGCTTGAACACGCTCTGCACCGTTTCGGAGTCGGCCACGTTGCAAGCATAGCTCTTGACCTGCACCCCAAGTTCGGCGGAAAGTTTGGCGGCCAAATCTTCCTTGACCGAGGTGGAAAGGATGGCGACGTCAGCACCTTCGCTGGCGAGCTTGGTCGCAATGGCAAGACCGATACCGCGGGAAGCGCCGGTCACGATTGCCTTTTTACCAGTAAGTTTACCCATAGTAGTTACCTGTGGTTAGTAGTTAATAGCTTTGAGGTCGTGCTTCGCACTTTGAGGTATGAGGTCGGGGCTACGCCCCTTTGAGCTTTTTATAATCGCGCCTCCGGCGCCTTACTTTAGCTCAGAGCGAAGCGACCTCATCGCTCACTGCTCATTACCCCTTCAATGCCTGGAAAGCTTCAATCGTTTCCACCGGAGTGACCTTCACGTCGCGGCTGATCTTACGCATCAGGCCCATGAGCACCTTGCCGGAACCCACTTCGACACCCTGCGTCACGCCCAAGGACATGGCCTTGTTCATGCAGTCATTCCAACGGACCGGAGATACCAGTTGTTTCACCAAAAGTTCGGCAAGTTCGGCACCCTTCGTCACCGGTTCGGCAATCACGTTGGCGATAACCGGCTTTTCGACATCGTTAAACTTGGTCTTTGCAATCGCTTCGGCAAGGCCTGCCTGAGCGAACTGCATGAGCGGGCTGTGGAAGGCGCCGGACACGGCGAGCGGAATGGCCTTGATACCGGCGGCAACGCAGTTTTCGACGAGCTTGTTCACGCCAGCGACCGCACCGGACACCACGATCTGGCCCGGGCAGTTGATGTTTGCCGGAACCACGGTCCCCGCATCCTTCACGGCTTCGCAAAGTTCAAGAATCTTGGCTTCGTCCTGGCCCATGATAGCAGCCATGGCACCCGGATTCTTGGAACCAGCAGAGGCCATGAGTTCGCCACGGGTACGCACCAGGCGGAGGCCTTCTTCGAAGCTGAAACCACCAGCGGCGTAAATAGCGGAGTATTCACCGAGGGAGTGACCGGCCACGTAGTCAAAGGCAAAGCCTTCGGACTTGAGGAGTTCCATCACCATGGCAGACACGGTAAACAGAGCCGGCTGAGTGTTGTCGGTGCTCTTCAGAACATCTTCGGGGCCTTCGGCCATGAGCTTGGAAAGCGAGAAACCAAGAATTTCATCGGCAGCCTGCATGAGCTTCTTGGCCGGTTCAAAAGTAGAAGCGAGCGTCTGGCCCATGCCCACGTACTGGGCACCCTGGCCCGGGAAAAGCAAAATCGTCTTAGACATTATATATACCTCTGCGGCTATACCGCACTTTCAAAGTTTCGCCCACAATTTAGAAAATACGGGATAGACAAAAACGTCCCGACAGCACCGCGAGCAAGAAAACCGAAAAATAAGATTTACGGAACAATTTTAAAAGTTCGAAAAATTAACCTGCTGGACCACGATAACATTGTGTCGAATCTGGATCACTGCACTGCAACAGATTCAGCTGATGCTTGACTTCCACCACTTCCATCTTCGGAGCGGAATATTCCTTTTTCTGTTCGATTTCGTTCTTCATATAAACCTAATAGGTTGCTAGTTTAATTTTTTTCAGTTAAACATTCCAGTCGCAGAAATTCTTGAGCATCAAAAGGCCCACATCGCCACTCTTTTCCTGATGGAACTGGGTGGCAATCAGGTTGTCGCGCCCGACCATTCCCTGGAAAGTCTGCGTTCCATAAGTCGTTTCGGCAAAGGCGTATTCAGAAGGCACCACCGGGTGATACGAATGCACGTAGTAGAAATCGCAACCGCTGCGGATACCCTTCATAATCGGATGTTCACGGGTAAATTCCACCTGGTTCCACCCCATGTGCGGAATTTTCAGTCCCGGTTCGTCCTTGAAGCGCACCGCCTTTCCAGGCAAAAGTCCCAAGGTCTTTACGCCGCCATCTTCCTCGCTTTCTTCGAGGATAATCTGGCAGCCGATGCAGATGCCAAGTACCGGTTTCCCGGCATTCACCACCGTCTTGATTGCATCGCCAATACCTGTGCGGGTAAGCGTTTCCATGGCCGAGGCGGCAGCGCCGACCCCCGGGAAAATCAGGCGGGACGCCTTTGCAATTTCATCGGCATCGCGGCTAGACTTCGCATTGGCACCAATTCGTCCAAGCGCATTCATCACCGACGTCAAGTTGCCGGCATTATAGTCAACCACGATAATAGGATCTGTAGACATGAAAACCTCTCTTGGAACAAAGCTAGAAAAAATTCTCCTAGCCCAAGGCGACAGGAAACATCATTTGTCCAAAAAATCGAGCGCTTCGCCGGCGAGTTCGACGCAACGGTTGCAAGGAATCACCGCATTGGGGCGAATTTCCTTGCACTTGGTACAGCCCTTTGCACCGCGCTTGAAAAAGTCCTCGATTGCATCGGCATGGTCCGGTTGCATGAGCTTTGCCGTGTAGAGCGCCCCACAGAACCCCTCCGGCGCCTGGCCTCCGCCAAAGCCGCGAAACGTCTGCGCGGCATCCGTCGATTCCAATTCTGTCTTGCCCGTACCACGGGCATACCCGTACGCCACCGCCATGGCACAGTTGCCACGCTTATCGGCATGAAACTTTTTTGCTTCTTCTGCAATAGACATCACTGCCTCCTTGTTAAAATCAATCATGGATGCAACGGACGGAATATCCGCGATCTTTTCCGATAACCATCATCATATATCCATTTTCTATACTTTGGGTCGTTTCTCTAAAGGCTGCCATAATTTGTATCGTTGACGCTCCATAATAATCGTACATACTGGATGTCCAAAACCAAGCATACCTAAATTCGTCGCTCCTATCACAGAAGCTTCCTGGAGTAGAAGGAGTACCCGTATAGGAACAGCCTGCAGGAACTGCCGTAAAGCCGTAATCATCGGTCCCAGACCAAAGCTCATCATAATCTTTCGCCATCATCGCCTCGGGATTACTCCCCATAAACTCATAAAGAATTTTCCATTCCATAGAATCTGGTAAATGCCACCTTTCGGGGCAGACTCCCCGAATGGGATACACGGGGGAACACGTCACATAGGCTCCGCACCCCTTTGCATTTGTTCCATACATGCCCACGCTATCCACAGCGGCAGACCATGAATACAGGCGACCAAACCGGGCACAACTATCGGCATCATCATAGCACCTAGAATTCCACCCCCGCAGCCCCGGATTCGCAAGCGTATCCCCGTAATTCAGGTTTTCGGCAAACCACAGCTGGTCCCCGATATAGACCGTACGGTAGACATTTCCGTCGCGAAGGTCGCGCATCCGGTTGATTTTCCATTCCCCCTTGTCGCACCTCAGGCTTTGCACAGACACATCCGTTCCGGCGATTTCAAGCGTATCGCCTTCCAATGACGCCGTACACTTTCCCACCTTCAGTTCCTTCATCCAGTAGTTACGTATAAACTTTTCAAAATTAGGAACGGAAGCATATCCCCAGGACTTCACATTCGCGCGAATTTTGGAGAGCCCACCAGACAGATCCGCATTGATCGCCCAGTCAGCCATTTCACGTTTCGTCTTTGAATCGTCCCACGTTCCTTCCAGCTCAAACGCATTCGAAATTTCTGTCAAGAGGACCATCATATCGCTTTCGCTACGTTCCCCCTGCAAAAGAACCGACACTGCAAGGAGAGCGGCGTCGGCATTCGTCTTTCCAAATACATCCATGTCCTCGGACTGTGTTTTAAGGCCCGTCGTATCGATGTGGAAAAGTTTCATCAATTCAGCTTGCGCCTTGCTTTTGGCCGCACGGACTGTCATCTTGTCGCGGGTCACCAGGCGGTACACGCGATCATACTCCAGATGAGTCAAGAGGTTTACGTTCGCAGACCTACGCGAGAGCATGTTTGTAATGGCGCGCAACTTGATCGGCGCATTGGAAGGTTCCCCCGTCACCTCGTTACGGTAATAACCGTCCACCACAAGCAACGCGTACTGACTCACCAAATTGCGTGAAGTAAACTTGTAGTGGCCATCATCCTGCGTAATGTTACTCGTAAAGTTACCATTCGTCTGTTTTAGGGTGCGGCCATCCGAAAGTTCGTACAAATAAACAACCGACCCTTTCAGGAAAGGTCCCTTTTGCGTATAGCCCACCAAGGAATCCAGGGAAATGGGAACCACCTCCGAATCGAGAGGAAGCTCTCCCCCGACCTGGTTCAGGTACAGGGTCAGTTCATTTTCGCCACAGACGATTGTCACTAGCGAATCCGACTGGTTTACAATGGAGCAGTCCGAACCGTTCGCACCGTTTTCGCCATCGGTGCCATTTTCACCCTTATCACCCTGAACACCATCGGTTCCGTTTTTGCCATTTTCGCCATCGGAACCCTTTTGCCCCTTACGACCATTTTCACCATTCGTTCCGTTGATGCCTTTACTGATAAAGCCGACACTATCACCGTCACACACAATCTTATAGCCATTTCTTGTGGGCAATTCCGCCATGGAGCAATTATGCAAAGTATCCTTGAAAGAATCCTCTGTCGCTACCCATTTTCCCGCAGAACAGGTCCGAGTGGATTTGTCCTTCTTTATCCACGCCATGGAGCCTTCGTTTTCGGCACCACATTCGGGAAGCTTTTCGACAGTCTCCGCAACAACCATATCGGAATTCCACACCTCGGTCACCGATTCAATGGTTTTCTGTTCACCGCAAGCAACAAGAATCAATGCTAACAGACAAATAAAGTACTTTATATTCATAACTTAGTTATCCTTTACGCAGCGAACCGGGTACGCATCATATTTTAAAGGAAGGATATTTCCCCAATATACATAGGCATAAATACCATTATACATCGTCGAGCTCCAGAAAACTTTACGATCTATGGGTAATGCGGAAAATCCATATTCATCCAAGCCATAGCTTCCCCAACCCGTCCGAGACTGGAATGCACTCGGATTCGCCAACCTTTGCAGAGACTTATATTCCGCAGTATCTGGCAAATGCCAATTTTCGGGACAAATTCCACGAACAGGATAGGTAGGAGCAATTCTATTGTTATAGCCACAGAACCTAGCATTATTGCTGAAAACAGCTGCACTATCCATCGCAGCGGACCATGTATACAAGCGGCCTCCGATCTCACAATGAGAATCTATGTGATCAGGGCACCAACTATGTTCCTTTAGGCTTGGAGCCGTCACACTGTCGGCATAGTTCAAGTTTTCCGCCATCCAGACCTGATCGCCAATTTTAGTAGTCCTATAGACCTTGCCATCTCGTGCATCGACAATCGAATCATACGCAAAATCTGGATTAAAACGCATTACCTTTGGGACATCCCAGCTCCATGCCAAATAATCAATCCATCCGCTTGATGTACAATAGTACTTGTGGTCTTTATCGACAACGCCATCTATCACCGTTCCCACTTCGGAACATTCCTGCTGATACGTATTCTTTTCTATATCGGTTGCATAGCGCCATTTAAAGCCACTCGATTTATCGCATATAAAATAATCCAACGAATCTATACGACCAAACAAGACTACGCCATCTTTACCGGCAGAACAATCCTTATCGAAAGTATTTTTTTCAACATCGGTTGCAACCCGCCACTTGGCACTGTCGGCGTCCACGCAAATAAAGCGTATTTCCGTATTCGTCGTATCCTCGTAAGACGAAGCGTAGAAAGCGGAATTCTTGTTCGTCACATTTTTGGCAAGCCCCACGGGAACACTGTCGCTTCCGCAAACCCCAAGGCCATTTTCGATACTCCAGAACTTACGCAAATGCTTCTGGAAGTGCGGAACATTTCCCAAGTTCCAGCCCACAACATTCTTATGGATGGTCGCATACCGGCCCGAAGAATCCGCCACTAACGCCCAGTCCGCCATTTGCACCTTGCCTAAAGTATCTTTCCACGTACTATCCGATTCCAAGTCAAAGGAAATGTTCGACAAAAGTTCCGACAGTTGCCTTTCGTTACGGTCTCCGAGCAGCAATACCGACACCGCAAGGAGCGCCGCATCGGCATCCGTTTTTCCAAATACATTCATATCTTCGGATTCCGTCTTGAAACCCGTCGCATCGATATGGAACATTTTCAGAATTTCAGACTGCGCCTGTCTTTTTGCCGCCCTTACACTCATCCCCGCCTGCGTCACCAACCGATAAACGCGGTCATATTCCAGATGAGTGAGCAGATTCACGTTTGCCGACCGGCGCGAAAGCAAATTACTGACGGCATGAAGCTTGATTGGCTTATCGGAATTTTTTCCCGAGACCTCGTTACGGTAAAAGCCGTCCACCACGATAAGCGCATACTGACTCACCAAGTCACGCGAAGAGAACTTGTAACGTCCGTCATCTTGCGTTATATAGCTGACAAAATTGCCGTTCGTCTGTTTTAGCGTACGGCCATCCGTCAATTCGTACAGATAGACCATGGAGCCCTTAAGGAACGGCCCTTTCTGGGAATACCCCACCAGGGAATCCAGCGACACAGCAATCACTTCCGAATCAAGCACCAGCGTATCCGCAGAAAGCGGATTAAACAGATCCAGTACCAGGGAATCTTTTCCACAACGGATAGTCACCGAAGAATCGGTTTGATTTGCAATGGTACAGCCGGTGCCGTCTTCGCCATCGGTGCCCTTCTTGCCCGCATCACCATCTTCGCCCTTGTCCCCCTTTTGCCCGTCTGTGCCATTGATGCCGTCAGCACCGTTTTCACCGGGCTCACCCTTTTGACCGTTTTCACCGTTGCGGCCATAAGGAACCGTGCCTATAGAATCTCCATTACAAAGAATCTTGATTCCGCTCGCATCGGCAAGTTCCACGGAGCTACAAGCGATGTCGCCCTTCTTTACCGTATCGCGCGAAGAGACCGTGGCAAACCATTTTCCGTCGACGCATACTCGTGCAGAAACTTCATTTTTCACCCAGGCCATTTCGCCATTATTTTTTTTACTGCACTTGGGCAGTTCCCCCACCGAGGCGTAGATATCCACCGGAGAGGCCTCATGGGAAACATTCTCGGTCGTCGTTTCCTCACCACAGGCCATAAGCCCCAAAAGTGAAAACAAGCTAAACGAAAGGACCAATCTTGATTTTTTCAGGGAATAAGACATCATCTATTCCTCCAGTCCAAGGACGCAGCGGATTGAATGAAAACTGATTTTTTCATTCGAATAAATATTGAAATAAGCGGTAGAGGAAGACCCCGGATACACATAGAATCGGTATGCCGATTTATTGTCACCATACGAATTCTGGGCCGACGTCCAGAAGGATGCTCCAGTGCCAATGCTACGGTATTCGCCACTGTAATCATAGTAATTCGCTAAATATATCGTCATTCCATATTCATCCGTCGGATTGTCCCAATCTGCATAGGAAGGCGAAATATCCGCAAGCACAATTTCGTCCGAAAGCAAGGCGACCGTGTTGTTCCCCGTAGCCTCATACAAGGCCATCCATTCCAGCGAATCGGGCAAATGGAATCCTTCCGGGCAAATTCCCCGCACCGGATACGTCGGCGAAAGGACATTTTCCCACCCGCAGCCCTTTGCATTATCGCCAAACACGGCGGCACTATCCATCGCCACAGACCACGTATAATGACACCCATACTTATAGATGCTGTCGGCCGTGCTAAAGCACTTCATTCGACCTTGCAAGGCAGGGTAGCCGACACTATCGACATAGCGCATATTTTCAGCCATCCACAGCTGGTTTTCTATCGTAGTCACACGATAAACGTTTCCATCGCGCAGATCTCGAATCCGATGAATGCGCCACGCCCCATCGACACATTTGAGACTCTGTACCGACAAGTCACTTCCTTTCAATTCGAGAGTATCGCCATTCATCGACTTGCTGCATTTGCCGACATTCAATTCCTTTTGCCAGAACCCACGCAAGTACTTTTCAAAGTCGGGAACCGTTTCCGAAAGCTTCCACCCGGCCACGTTATTTCGAATGCGGATCAGGCGCCCCGTCAAGTCCGTGCGTAAAGCCCAGTCCACCAATTTTCTTTTCGTCGCCTCATCATTCCATTCTCCGTCCTGCTCCATGTCACTTGCAATTTCGGCCAAGAGGGCGACCATTTCCGCTTCGGTGCGGTCCCCCTGCAAAAGCACCGACACCGCAAGGAGCGCCGCATCGGCATCCGTTTTTCCAAATACATCCATATCCTCGGATTCTGTCTTAAAGTCCGTTGCATCGATATCGAAAATGTTCATCAGTTCCGATTGTGCCATACGCTTTGCGGCCCGAACAGTCATCTTTTCATGCGTCACCAAGTAGTATACACGGTCGTATTCCAAATGCGTAAGCAGGTTCACGTTCACCGATTTTCGCATGAGCATATTCGTTACCGCACGTAGCTTAATCGAAGCCTTAGAAGGCACGCCCGTCACCTCGTTGCGATACTCCCCGTCCACCACGATAAGCGCATATTGGCTTACCAGGTCGCGGCTCGCAAATTTATAGCGACCGTCATCGCGTGTAATGTAGCTTACAAAGTTTCCGTTCGTCTGCTTCAGGGTACGACCATCCGAAAGTTCGTACAGGTACACCGTCGCGCCCTTAAGGAACGGCCCCTTCTGCGACAATCCTGTCAAGGAATCCAGAGCGACCGCCACCTTTTCCGAATCAAGTTCCACGCTTGCGTGCGCAAAGCCCTTCAGTTCAATAATTTCTCCGTCGCAAAGAATCTTTACCGTAGAATCACTCTGGTCGACAATGGTACATCCCTCGCCATCGGCACCTTTCTTGCCGTTTTCACCAGCGTTTCCGGAATCCCCCTGATCGCCCTTGGCGCCGTTCTTACCATTCGAGCCATTTTTTCCGTTTCGGCCCTTTTCCCCCTCGGGGCCATCGACACCGTTCAGGCCATTCAGCACGACTCCGATGGAGTCCCCGTTACACACGACCTTGAAACCCGTTGAATCATCCAGTTCTTCTGAATAACAGAAGAAATTTTCGCCCGCAGATACCGAATCCCTAGCCGTCGGAACCGTCGCGTACCAAAGACCATCGACACAGACGCGCACCGAAGATTCCCCCTTCACCAGGATTCGCTCGCCCTCAATGGAACGTTCGCATTTCGGAAGGTCTTCGACAGAGGATACCACCTCCGACTTGGACAGAACGACTTCCGTCACTTTTTCAGTCGTAGAACCATCGCCACACGCCGCAAAGACGACGGCTAATAGTCCAACCAGCCAAGTCCACTCCCCCATTCCAATTTTCAAGCATTTCATTTTCTTTTCCCAGCTTTCTTTCAAAATTTCTGTTTCTAGGGACTCTGTAACGGCCCCTACAGCCTACGGTCTCTTTATCGTCGGGACGCTTGCAAGCAGTTTCTTGGTATAATCATGTTGCGGGTTTGTCAGTACGACATCGGCGGCTCCGCGTTCCACCACATGCCCAAAATACATCACCAGCACTTCATCGCTCAAGGCGCGAACCACCTGCATATCGTGACTGATAAAAAGAATCGAAAGTCCGAACTCGTTTCTTAGGTCGTCGAGCAAATGAAGGATCTGCGCCTGCACCGAAACATCGAGTGCGCTAGTCACCTCGTCGCACAAAAGAATCTTCGGACGCACCATGAGGCTCCGGGCAATGCATAGGCGCTGCCGCTGGCCCCCCGAAAATTCGTGGGGGAACTTCTGGAGTGATTCCACGGGCATCGACACGCGCTCCAGAAGTTCTTTTGCGCGCGCCTCCGCAGATTCAAGTTTCACCCCGCGCGCAACCAGCGGCGCCGTGAGGATTTCTGCGACCGTCTGCCGCGGGTTCAAGCTGCTGAACGGATCCTGAAAAATCATCTGCACAAGATCGGACACTCGGCGGTGCTTTCTCGTAGCCCCGTTCGACGGTCCACCCTCCGTAGCGGTCGATTTCACCGAGACCTTTCCTGATTCGACCTTTTCGCCAAAAATCCGGTACTCGCCACAGCTCATAGGAACAAGCCCCACAAGCGACTTCGCAAGCGTCGACTTTCCACAGCCCGACTCGCCCACCACGGCAAGGATTTTCCCCTGCGGAAGCGAAAAGGACACATCGTCCACTGCGGTAAAATAGCTCTGGATCTTACCGAAAACGCCCCCGCGCATCGGGAACTTCACCGTAAGATGCGACACCTCCAGGGCATAGCCCTGAGCCGCATTTTCAATACCGGTAGGCATTCTTTCGGGCTTATCCAAAGACATTGGCTAGGTTCCGGACTCCGTTTCACCATCGAGCCCGGCAAGGGCTTCCTGAACACTCTTTTCGGTAGAAAGCAAAATCTGGCGGCACTTGCGCAAGAGTTCGGTCGCTTCTTTAACCGCTCCGGCCAATTCGTCGATTTCCATTTCTGAATTGTCGATCCGTCCAAGGATGCCTTCTAGGCGCTCCATTGCCGTTTTGTATTCAAGATTTTCGGTACTCATGCCAACGAATATAGTTATCTTTAAACTAGTGAGTTTTCCCCGTATGTCCATAAAGCGCTTTTTAGGCATCAGCCTTACCGTAGCGGCCTCCGCTGTTTCGGTCGCATGCCTCGACATACCCCACAGCCCAAACACCGACGGTAAAATTAAGACAGTCGATGTCTATGTCCGTCAGTTCGGCGAAAGCAAGAGCGAACCGCTCAAGGTGAGTTCCAAGGATTCCGCAAGCCTGATTGCATCGGTATCCCCCGACACCTACAGGGATGACGTCCGCTATTATTGGTATAACGACGATGAACTCATGGACAGCGGGCGCACGTATTCGATACCGATCGAATTCATGCAGTCGAGCTATATCAGCAAAAACTTCATCCCCAACCGTCTTTCTATCGTTGACGATGAAGGAAACGAAATGGGAACCGAATTCCACGTCATTGTCAACGAGCCCCCCGAACTTTCGTCCAGGACCATCCCCGCAGACGGTGACACCCTTTACGGAAATTCGGCCACCCCGATGCTTTTCCGCTGGTATATCTACGACAACAGCGATATCGACACGTTGCAAAGTTTTCTGGAAATAGACGGGATTTCCTACCCGGTGGGGGGACTGACACTGATACAGCAATCGGGGTTCGACGAGGGTGTACACACCTTTAGAATCATCGTCCAGGATTCCTACGGCGACATGGACTCGACCGAATTGAAGGAATTTTTCGTCATCGACACCTTGGGGGGCACATGAAGCACTTTTCAATACTCCCCCCTAAAACGGTCCTAGCATTCCTCGTCCTTTTTTTCGCATGCGCCTGTACCGATTCCGACCAGTTCCTTTTTAACGAAACCGAAAATACGGAATTCATCAAGGTCGAAGCGACCGTGACCACATCGTTCGACTCCACGGCAAGCAGGTCCAAGGCGGACACCATCAAGCCAGGGGATTCGCTGATTTTCCTTACAAACGTCATTCCCTCTAAGTCCATCCGCAACCAGGAATACTTCTGGACCCTAGACGGGAAACTCTTTTCAAACGAGTTCAGCGTCAAGAGCACCATCAAGGCCCCCGGCATCCACGACGTGGAATTCGTCTTTGTAGACTTCTTCGGCGACACCCTAAAAGATTCCCTCACCATCACGGTCGCAAGCCCGCCCCAGCTTGACAACGTGAACTACATTCCCGCATCGCTTACGCAAGGAATCCGGCAGAACGATTTTCTCCGCTTCGTCTGGAGAGCATACGACCCCGATTCCATGTGGAATCTCCATTCCAGGTTTACGTTGCAAGAAGAATATTCCGACAGTCTCCTGGTCGACACCCTTCTAGACTCACCACAATTTATCTATACCGGTCATCTGAAAACGCTCCAAAAATACACCTGGCAAGTATCCGTACAGAACCAGTTCGGGCAAGCCGCAGAGCAACAACTAGAAGGCATTTTCTACACGACCGGAATCGACGGAGAAAATGCCATCTGCGGAAAACTGGAGACCACCACACGAGAAAACGATTTCACGTTCCAGGTTCTCCTGACGGACTCAGCGCAACAAACTCTCTACAAGAAAAAATTCAAGAGTAGCGACAGCCACTTTTCCATAAAGCCCCTTCCCGAAGGCAGCTACACCCTCTACACCCTCGTAGAAGATTATCCCGATTTCAAACCCGACACCCTGGACATCACCTTAAGGGGCGGCACCGTAAAAGAAATTCCCTCCATCACGTTTTACGACAGCATTCCCCCGACCATCGAAAGTTTGACCTCTAGCGACACGTTGGATATCGCCGATACGTTACATTTCAAGGTTTATGACGGCGGGGGCACTCTACAGCTATCAAAGATTCGCGCGATGCTTGATAGCCACACCCTTACGGGACTTTCGCTTTCTCACGACACGCTCGCGATTCCATTAGACCCAAGTGCCCTGTACTGGAGCTACAGAATTATCGCCATTACCCTTGCCGACAATAGCGAAAACAAAACGCAAAGGAAATTCTACCTCCGTCCCAACGCCACCTTACCGGAGGTATTCAGTGAATAAGTTCCTCGCCTCCATTCTATTTTTATCGATGTGCCTTTTGGTTTCGTGCGGAGACGATTCGCTGATTAGGGAATCCGAAGGGGAACTCCACCAGTATGTCTACGGCGTTCCGGACCGCTATGCGGGAAATATCGTAGGCAACTTTACCCCGCTAGGGAACCTGTACATAGAACAGGGGCAAACGGTCCGATTCTACGCCGGATATTCCAACGGAGAACAGATCTACATCGACGAAACCCTGCAGCAGTACTACGGCGGACATTCCTGGAAAATCGGCGACGAGGACTACAACCTGAACACATTCCGCCACACGTTCAATTCGGCTGGGGAAGTCGTCGGAAGCCTCGAAACCGTAGACCTCTACGGTGACACGCTTCGAAACGAGTTCCATATCTACGTCAATACGCCGAACAGCATCGAGCTCACCTACCCCTACGACGGCTACAACCAGGCAAGTCCCGAACTCAATCAACAGCAGCCCCTCTACTGGACCATCCACGGAATCGATCCCTGGGAAACCGCCCTGTGTCAAGTTTTCGCCTCGTATTACCGAGACTCCGTCTGGGACAAGCCCATCGGATATGTCGACTGCAATTCATACGCCCTGCTCGCCGGTTCGCTCCTCGATTCAGTGGCATACCATGAAAATAAATACGTCGCCCAAGACAGTTCCTTTACACTCTACTGGGCTATCATTCTCCAGACCCAAATCGAAACCGGCAAGCGTGAAAGGGATTCTTCGAGCATCTTCCATTTTTCGACCAGAATCCTGAGCGATTCCTCGACGATCAGGATTCCCATCGTATACGATCGGTACCGCGACAATGTGCTCCTACAAACCCAGGTTCATCTGATAACGGCCAAGGGGGACACCCTGAAGACCCTCGTCAATGAAAGTCCTTCGGGCACCGTGACTGCCAAGGTAGAAGCACAGACCGGCCTCAAGATTTTCATCGAGGAAATGTTCCGCAAGGAGTACGCCCCCGAAAGCACAACCATCGATATTTCTCCGTACACCGTTCTGGAGCTAGACACGGTCCGCCTAGGCGATGCGATTCCCCCGCAAATCGCCCCCTTCGCCCCCACCATTTCCATCAAGGATTCCATCGCCTTTTTGGTCTACGACGACGGTTCTGGAATCAACCCCTCGAAACTCAAGGTCGTCGTGAACAGGGACACCGTGGAAAGCGACTTCCACACCCCCATGCTCCTGTTCAAGGCGAAATGCACACTCGCCTGCAACGTCAAGATCATTGGCGAAGACTACGCAAGAAACCCGCTCCCGCAAGTCTACTGGTATATCGAAAACAAGTCGAATACCTATACTATCTCGGGACCATTCGCAAGCGAGGAGCCCTAGATGTTTCGCCTACTGCTAGCATTGATGATTCTTGCAAGTAGCGCCCTTGCGCAACGGGTTCTACACGTATCGACGATTCCCTCGAACGCCGATATCTACCTAGACGAAATCTCTCCCGACCACACAAGCAACCCGGACTACGTCTCGCCCGCCTTTATTGAAATTGACGAAGACCAGGCCATCGAGGGAACGATACTCCTTTCGCTATTCCACCGTACCTTCGCCGACACCACCATCAGGGTTACGCTTTCCGACAGGGACACTTCGTACCTCATTGTCTCGGGGCGGCCCCTCATCGAAGAGGCGCTTATCGAGGCACAGGACAGCGAACTTTCCAAGAGGTCTCGGAAAAATTTCGGAAGAAAACTGATGATAGCCTCTATCATCCCCTTCGCCGTAAGCGCCATCGCCGGAGCCTACACCTACTACGAAATTGAAAAGGCGAACGACTGCAAAAGTTCCCTCAAGAATTCCGCCATCAGCGAAAGTTCGCATTTCCACGACACCCAAAAGGATTTCAAGGATCACCGTCAAAAAGCAAAACACGCAAAATACGCCACACTCACGGGACTTGGGCTAGGAAGTGCGCTTTTGACTATCGGATTCATCTTATCATTCTAGGTCGGCTATGAAAAAGTTTCTATTCACCTTATTGTTCTTCGGAATCGCATGGTGCCTTGCCGCCGAAATGCCGGGCGTCCGGGCAACCGTCGAACTCGTATCGGGCGCGACGCAATCCGCCCAGTTCCTTGGGATTCAAAACGATACCGTAAGCCTCGGCGGGTCCATCAAGGGGCATTTCACGGTCGTGAAAATTCCGGTACACCGTTTTAAAAGCATCATCGACGAACAGGGAAACAGCCTCTTGCCGCCCCCCGACACTGCGGCCGTCCCCAACGCGGCACCTGCTTCAGCCCCTTCTTCGGCCCCTGATTCCTCCGAAAGCAAGGACACCCTTACCCAGGGGAATGCACCCAGAGATTCCATGAACGTGGATTCACTCGCACAGGATTTACCCAGGGAGCGCACGCTCCTGGACTCCGTAGAAGGCAAGCATATTTTCGTATCGCTGGAACGACGCAGCCGGGACTCGGTCCTCGCAGAACAGCTTGAGAACCTAATCGTCCGACTCCTCAAGGAATCGGGAACCCCCATCACCATCGCAAGGGGAGCCTCGCTTAGCTTCTGTTCCGACGCGGGATGCATCAGGGATTCCCTTTTTGCCCATGGCGCAACATCCGTATACACAGGGCGCATTACCGCTGCACGGGCACCGGATTCCGTTGCCATGCAAGCGACACACTACATCGCCGAAGATTCCACCGTCAAGACATTCCCCGCGCAAATAAGTTTATCTGCAATCAGGCCCTTCGGCGACGCCCTAGGGGACAGCAAGCTTAGCCTATTCGTAGCCACCCTGCAAGGAGAAAAAATAACAGGAGCAGGCGCTCCCCCCAAGGACAACAAGAGTCTCATCCACGTCGAAACGGACCCCGAGGGAGCAAGCATCGCCATCCACGGCCAAGAAGATGTCTGCAAAAGCCCTTGCACATTCGCCACGACCGACACGGGCAAAGTCATCCTGTACGCCTACTGGAACGTGAACCGACAGCTGTGGAGCGCAAAATCCACCATCAAGCCCATTCCCGGAGACACCGCGAAGATTTCGCTCAAGCTTAAAAAGGTAAGGCCGGAAATTCGTGTCAGTACCACCCCCGAAGGCGCCGAAATTTACGCCGGTTCCGCTCCGCTTACCCCAAGATCAAGCCCCATCGGATATTCGCCGAACAAGTTCCCCATCGATCTTCCGGGACTTTCGACCGTACAGGTGCGCAAGGTCGGCTTCCGCGACACCCTGGTCATGTTTTTCGCCTCGCCAACCGAAATTACCGATATCAACATAGAACTCACCCCCATCACAAGCATCCAGGAACAAATCGCGCAGGACGAATGGCAGCATATCCGCAAGAAAAATTTTATCGGACGCACCCTGATGGGAACATCGATTGCGCCTTTCCTGCTAGGAGCCCTTTTCACCTACCTCGCCACTGTAGATTACGACGATGCCGACCGCATCAAGGATAACCTGAATTTTCCTGCCTCCGGTGGAGAAAACTACAAGGCACAAGTCCAGAAAAACAAGGACCTAGTCGATAGCGGCGACCGGAAAATGATTATCGGAGGCTCTTTACTCGGTGTCGGGGCTATACTTTTGGGAGTCGGATTCGTCCTGACTTTCTAGAATAACAGCGAAAAAACGATAAAAAGGCGCTCATTTCCGTTAAACTTTCCACCAAAACCTCCAGAAAAATTAAATTTTGCACGATGCGTAAACTGTTAGCCATTTTGTCTTTATTGGCGGCTGCCTCGTATGCAGCCGATTTTGAGCGATCCAACTGGCGTACCCAGCTGTACCTGCAAGGAGAGCCTGCATTCTTGAACTTCAAGGCAGACTCAAGCCACACCCTGATCAACGGGGGAATCGACAAGGACCTGATGACCATCCCTGTCTCGCTGGGCGTTTTGTGGTCTCCGCTGATTACCCCCGCCTGGAAAGCGGACATTCCGTTCACCTTCTGGCTGGGTCTCGAAGTGAACTCGTTCCAGTTCGGCACCATCGAAGATTCTCCCGAATACACGTTCACGAAAGAGAAAAACGGTAAGACGGTCGCCGACACGACCAACCCCCTCGACGACGAGAAGCTTTCGTTCCACACTTACGCGCCCTCGGTGCTCGCCGGTTTCTCGTTCAACCTCGTAGGCGACCTTGACCTCAGGGTTCTGGGCGGCTTCGGTTTCTACTTCTTCTCGTTCTACGACGAATTTGGCGGAAACACCAAGCAAGAAACGGTCATGGCCAAGACGGCCTTCGTCTCGTCCGCACTCGAATACCGCATCGCCGAGCTGTTCAAGGACGTCGACCTCAAGATCGGCATCAATGTCCGCAAGGAATTCCTGCCCTACGAAAACATCAAGGCTAGAAAGAAAGACGACAGAGTCACCCCGTCGCCCTACTCCGACCTCGAGTTCAGCGAAATTTCCTACAAGTGGCCCGTCCGCGTCGGTCTAGAACTCTCGCTTGACTTCGGCCGCGAAAGCCGCCGTGACCGCCGTATGCGCTACGCCCTGCATGACCGCGACGACGTGCTGCGCAAGTACAGCGAAGTCAAGGATACCCTGAGCGACTGGGACTGCATGGCCATTGAACGCGACTACCGCTTCTACCTCGATGCCGACGGAAAGCTCCCCGACATGAGCGAAGCCTACACCCGTACCCAGTTCGCCGACGTTCTCGAAAGCTTCCTTGCCTTCTGCCACCCGGCAGACCTCGCTACCAAGGAACTGCTCTACGCGACACTCGATAGCGGCAAAGTTCAGCTGAAGGAATACCAGGTCCGTCAGGAAGATTCCCGTTTCGACCAGGTGATGGCGTCCAACGATCCCGAAATGCTCGAAATGTTCTTGCAGTACTACCCCGACTCCCCGCGCAGGGCCGAAGTCGAAGCCAAGCTGCGTTCTCTTAGCGAATACGACAAGTTCCGCGTCATCCAGGCGCAGAACACCTTCAAGGCCTACCTCACCTACCTGAACGACAATCCGAACGGAGCATTCCGTGACGAAGCCGAAGCAGGCATCTTCGAACTGGTGAAGAACGGCAACCGCCTCAAGGACTACGAAATCTACCTGAAGCGTTTCCCGAACGGTAAGTACGTGGAAGAAGCGAAGGCGGCCCTCAACAGGGCAAACAGCCAGGAAAATTCCATTATCGAATACCAGACGGGCGAAACCTACAGCGAACCGGCACACGAGGCTGAAGAGCCCGCCGCCGTCGAAGAAGACGAAGAGGAAGAACAGCCGGTCAAGAACAAGAAGAATTCCAAGAAGGCAAACAAGAAAGCCAAGAAACAGAACAAGAAGTCCAAGAAGAAAAAATAAGGACTTCCGGTAAACTTTAGACAACCCCTGACGCTGCGTCAGGGGTTTCTTTTTTAAGCATCACCTTGTTTTAGCCGAAGATTCAAACTTTCTATATTTACCCCTATGAATAAAAAGATCTTTATCACCATTCTTATTACTTTATTTACAACAATGGCTTTCGCGGATGCCTCCGTCGCCGACACGGTATCGCAGGCTGCCCCGGCCAAGTCCACGGGAATTTACACCCAAATTATCGACTGGTACAATGCGCACCTGAACTATTGGTCCATTGCACTCCTCATGGCGATCGAAAGTTCGTTCATTCCGTTTCCGTCGGAACTGGTGGTGCCTCCCGCCGCCTACAAGGCGCTGCAGCCAGGTTCGGGCCTCAGCATCGTGCTGATCGTGCTTGCCGCAAGTGCAGGTGCCCTCATTGGGGCCTTCATCAACTACTTCCTCGCCAAGTTCCTCGGGCGCCCGATCATCTACAAATTCGCCGACAGTCGCCTCGGACATTTCCTGTTGCTAGACACGCAGAAACTTGAAAAGGCGGAAACCTACTTCCGCGAACACGGCGCCATTTCCACGTTCGTAGGGCGCCTCATCACCGTCATCCGTCAGCTGATTTCGATTCCGGCAGGCATCGCGAACATGAAGCTGATTCCGTTCACGCTCTACACCTTCCTCGGTGCGACCATCTGGAACTGCGTCCTTGCAGGGCTCGGCTACCTCGCCCATGGTCAAAAGGACATTATCGAGAAATACAACTCCGAACTCGCCATCGCGCTCCTCGCCTTTGGCGCCCTCTTTATCGGCTACATGGTCTGGAACGCCGTCAAAAAGAGAAAGGACTAACGGCAACGCATAGCGACGCGGGTACGGACATTCCGACCGATGCGCTATCGACATCGACTAGATACACCTTCCCGCTTCGAGAACTTCCCGCCTGCAAAGCAGGCGGGCTTTTTTTGTCGAACGGAACAATCACCGGATTCTGAAGCATCGAACGGCGAAGCACGCCCTCGAAAAAATCGCCCCCAACGCACTTGTAAAAAGCTTCCTTGCGGCTCCACAGGCAAAAGAATTCCCGTTCGGCAGCATCATTCGCATTTTCAGACGCCAACGCATTCTCCGTTGTACACGGCTTTTCCATGAGCGACTTTACAAGCTGAGCCTCTTCTACACTAAAGAATCGCTCTGCCAGGTGCAGACGCCTTGGCGAATAGCGCTCCAGGTCCACGCCAATGTGCATAAGGCCCTTCGAACCACGCTCTCCATACGCGCACACACAGTAGCCGTTGGAATGCGTCCAGTTCACGTCAAAATCAAGTTTTTCAAAATGCGGACGGGGATTTTCCCTAGACTCCCCCAAATCGGCAGCCGTAACGGGTTCACCACAAAATTCCGAAAGAATGGAAAATATCACCGAACGATGATCCGGTTTCTGCGCAAAACCCACCAGGTGAACCACTCCAAGCGGAGTATCCACATCAAGGCGTCGAAGAACGCGGGCGTCATATCGGCAAGATCCATCTAGCATTGCAAAACCTGCCCCAAAGATAATTTCTAGTTTAGGGGCATGAAAATCCGCACCAAGACAAAAGCCGCAATTGCCCCATTTTTGCCCCGTATAATCTCTATCGGGACCATCTTCGCGGCATTCTCCCTAGTGGGCTGCGGAGACATCAACAGCAGCTGGGAAAACAAGGGTGGAGGCTACATCAAGTACACCATCGACGGAGAAGGCCCTTACAGCATCGAACTCGCAAAAAACGACGTAGAACCGCCCTATTACGTAAACAACAGCCACCACTACTTCTTTTTCCGCACACGCCTCCAGGAAAGCGACCGTGGCGACCAAATATCGCTCATGGTCAACACTCCCCAAACCGGCAAAAAACTCAGGCCAGTCGCACGCGCAAGCGTCAACGGTGGCTACCAGTATGTCAGCTGGATGCGCGAACAGTATTCCTCCGAAGCCCCCCTCATTCCAGACAGCAGCACCATCAAGTTCGACGAAATCATCAACGATTCGCTCTGGACCGCCGATCTGGACCTCTATTTCAAGGATTGCCGCACAGGAACCTGTAGCAACAACAAAGCCCCCCTACACCTCCAGGGCCGACTGCGTTACTGGGTTCCCGCCTCGGAAAGATAAGTTCTAATAACCCCTTGACAAAAGAAAAAGTCTTTTCTATATTTGGACTCACCTCGGTCGATTAGCTCAGTTGGTTAGAGCGCTACCTTGACATGGTAGAGGTCACAGATTCGAGTTCTGTATCGACCACTCAAAAAGCTCCGCAATAGCGGAGCTTTTTCGTTATCCGTCATTTCCTCATCCGCCATTTCGTTATACCAGCAGCCTTCATTGGCAGTCTCAACTCCCCGCCTAGATAGGCCGCCTTAATATACAGAAAGCCCCGGCTTTTCGCCGGGGCATTTTCTGTAGGCGCGTTCACTGCGCCGTTCTCTAGTCTGTAGCGAGCGACGCGAGCGTCCTCTCGTCTAACTTACACACCCTTCTTGAAGCGCTTGCTCCACCACAGAACGATCGGAGAGCAGATGCACACAGAAGAGTAGGTACCGATAAGGATACCGAAGCACTGGACCAAGCCGAAGTCGCGGATCGAAGAACCGCCCATCACAGCGAGGATCACGCACACGAACAAGGTCGTGAGAGAGGTCACCATGGTACGGCTGAAGCACTGGTTCATAGAGCGGTTGATGGTTTCGGCGAAATTGCTGGAACCATACACGGCAGTGTTTTCACGAATGCGGTCGAAATTCACGATAGTGTCGTTCACGGAGTAACCGATCATGGTGAGGAGCGAGGCAATCAGGGCTCCGTCGAAAGAAAGACCGAAGGCAGAGATGAAGCCAAGCGTAATCACAGTATCGTGCACCAGGCCAAGCACGGCAGCGACACCGAAGCCGAGACCGAACTTACCGAAGCGGAACCACACGTAAATCAGAATGCCGAGCCATGCGAGAATCACAGACAAAATAGCGTTGAAACGGAGTTCCTTACCGATGGTCGGACCCACATTGTCCTTAGCGACGATTTCGCACTTCTGACCGGCCTTTTCGAAAGCCTGAGCCATCTTGACTTCGAACTGTGCGTCGTCAGAGGCTCGCATGCTGATCTGGTAGGAGTTAGCGGAAGTACCACCGAGAGTACGAACCTTCGTGCCAGAGATGCCGGCAGCGGAGAGAGCGTTGCTCAAATCCTTTTCGTGCTTGTCACTATCCTGATACTGCACGGTGTAGACCTGGCCACCCGTGAAGTCGATGCTGAAGTCAAAGCCCTTGATTGCGACGAAGGCGATAGAAGCAATAATGAGGATTGCAGAAATGAGACCGAAACGACGGCGGTTCGGAATGATCTGGAGGTTAGCTTCGTTGATAGCCTTGAAGCCGCCACCGATCGAAAGGGTCGTTGCGTCGCGCTTGGCAAGCTTCCAATCCAAGATGGAGCGGGTCACCGTGATAGCGCAGAACAAGGAAGTCAAGATACCGATCGTAAGCGTAAGACCGAAACCCTTCACGGAACCGGTACCAATCTTATAGAGGATAAGGCCAGTAAGCACGGTAGTCAAGTTGGAGTCCAAAATGGCACCGAAGGCGCGTTCGTAACCCTTGGCCACAGCGGCGCGGGCAGTCAGGCCGTTCTTGAGTTCTTCACGGATACGTTCGTAAATAATCACGTTGGCGTCGAGAGACATACCGACCACGAGGATGAAACCTGCGATACCCGGCAAGGTCAACGTAGCGTTAAACACAGACATCACGGCGGCAGTCACCAAGGTGTTGATCACCATACCGAAGCTTGCAATCAAACCACCGAGGCGGTAGTAGGCAACCATGAACACCAAGCAGAGGATAAGGCCGATTGCACCGGAACCGAAGCCCTGCACAATGTTTTCTTCACCGAGGGTTGCACCCACGCTGCGGCTTTCAATAATCTTCATCGGGGCCTTCAGGGCACCGGCGCGGAGCACCACGGAGAGGCGGTTAGCTTCGGCCATGTCGTCGAGACCCGTAATCTGGGCTTCGCCGTTCGGGATACGGTCGCGGATCACCGGAGCAGAAATCACCTGGTTGTCGAGCACGATAGCCATCTGCTTGCCAATGTTTGCGGCAGTCACAGCAGAGAACTTTTTCGGACCGATGCCACCGAACTTGAGGCTCACGGCCACTTCACCGGCGCTCACACCGTCAGACACGCGGTAGGGGCGAGCATCGACCACATCGTCACCGGCCATTTCAGCACGGCGCTTGAGGAGGTAAAGACGCTTGGCCTTGATCTTGGAATCGCGTTGCACCGGTTCGAGACCGCTGCCGAAAGCGAAAGCGACATCGCGCGGAATCAGCTTCTGCACACCGTCGGTAGCAAGGAGCTTCTTCACCTTTTCAACGTTTTCTTCGGCGATAAAGCCACCATTACCAAAACTCAGGTAGTAAGCGGAAAGGGCAACGCCGACCTCAGATGCCGGTTGAGCCTCGACTGCGGCAGAATCCTTTGCGGAATCGGTAGCAGCGACTTCAGCGGCAGGAGCCTTACCGAGCAATTCGTCATCGGAAAGGGCCTTGGTAGCTTCCTTAGGAAGCGTATCCTTGGCGGAATCAGCCTTGGCAACCGTAGAATCCTTGGCAGGCGCAGCCGTAGAATCCGTTGCGGCGGAATCAGCCACGATGTCGGTCGTCTGGCGGGTCAGGTACTGGTCGATGAGGCCAACCACCTGCGTAAACTTTTCGGCTTCGGCCAGAATCTTGAATTCGAGCTTAGCGGTCGAACCCACGAGAGCCTTTGCAGTGGAGTCATCCACGCCTGCCAGTTCAACCACGATTCGGTCGTCGCCGGACGGGGAAATCTGCGGTTCAGAAAGACCGTACTGGTCAACGCGGTTACGGATGATTTCGAGGGACTGTTCCTGAATGTCCTTGATATCGTCGCCCTTGACGTTCGACTTGTCGATTTCGAGCGTAATGGCCGTACCGCCGGCAAGGTCCAAACCGAAGTTGATGGACTTTGCACCCACCTTCGGATTTTCCTTGAGGAAGGTCTGCTTTTCTTCGCCCTTCTTGGTGTGAACCTGGATAGAAGGCCATACCGTGTAGGCCGACAAAACAATGACGAGGAGAATAATCAGTTCTCGCATGCCGAATTTTTTCTTGTTCATTTGTAATCCCTATAAGGCATTATTCACTAAGTTTTGCGCGCAAAGATAGAAAAAGGCGAGAGACGCGGCAAAGCCATTTATGGATTTGACATGGCCGAGCCGCCCTATCTTGTGCGCTAAGGCGCACCAAGGTAAAAAAAGAACGGAACCCCGCTGGGATTCCGTCCTTAAACCTGGTTTTATAAGCTAATCAGCGAGCTTACTTTGCTTCGGAGGGTTCATCCTTAATCGCGAGCAGGCGTTCGTTGACGTTTTTCGAGACACCCTTTTCGGCGTACTTGGCAGCCACTTCCACAGCCTTTTCGATAGCGAGAGCATCGGAACGACCGTGAGCGATGATGCCGGTACCGTTCAGACCAAGCAGCAAGGCGCCACCCGTCATGCGGTAGTCCCACATTTCGTCGAAACGACGACCATTCGGGGTATCGATGACACCGAACATCTTCTTGTGCAGTTCGTAGAAGCCTTCGAGCATCTTCAGGACAACGTTACCCGTAAAGCCGGAGGTCACCACCACGTCGGCCACGCCTTCGATAAGCGTTTCGCCTTCGATGTTACCGATAAAGTTTACCGGGGCAGCCTTCAGCAACTGGTGAGCTTCCTGCAGCACAGCCGGGCCCTTGTGTTCTTCTTCGCCCATATTGAGGAGGCCAACCTTCGGCTTTTCGTAACCGAAGTAGGTCTCGGCGAAAGCGGAACCTGCAATGGCGAAATCCACCAAGGTAGCGGCACGTTCATCGACGTTAGCACCGGCATCGACCAAGATGATCGGGCGGTCAGCGGTCGGAATCACGCAGCCGATAGGCGGACGGCTGAATTTGTCTGTAGTACGGCCAAGAAGCATAAGGCAGCTAGCCATCATGGCGCCAGAGTTACCGGCACTCACGGAGGCATCCACCATGCCCTTCTTCTGCAAGGCAACGCAAGTCACCAAGCCGGAATGGGGCTTCTTCTTGAGGACTTCGACAGGATGTTCATCCATGGCCACAGGATCCGGTGCATCGACCACGGAAATGCCTTTGCCAGCATAGCCAAGCTTTTCGAGCTTAGCCTTGACCTCGGCCTCCGGTCCGCACAGAACCACGTGCAGGTTAGCATTCTTGTTGACGGCGTTAACCGCACCTTCAATCACTACGTCTGGGGCGAAATCGCCACCGAGAGCATCAAGAGCAACTTTTACCATGGACATCTCCTTACAACAGTAGAACCGTTAATTAGGCTTCGGCATCCTTCATGTTGATCACTTCGACACCATTGTAGTAGCCGCAAACCGGGCACACGCGGTGCGGGCGCTTCACGGAACCGCAATGATCGCAGGTAGCCATAGCGGGCACTTCCATCTTCCAGTGGGTGCGGCGCTTGTCACGACGGGCGGTCGAGGTTTTTCTTTTAGGTACTGCCATTTTTAACTCCTATTTTCCATTTTGCTCTTAAGAGCCTTGAGTTTATCCCAACGGGGATCCATGGGTTTTTCGCCCGAGTCACCACCGTCGGCTTGTTTGTTTGTTACAAAGATAAAATCTTCGTCAGGATTTTTCACGGGCGCGACTGGTTCTTGCAATATAACCAGCTGTCGGATGCACTCGGAAACATCTACGAAGCTCTGCCCCTGGGGAATCTGGTAGGCAAAAACGTCAACATCGTCTTCGTCCAGTTCCTGTTTAGCCACCTGGGTACGCGTCACCTCGATCACGACTTCGGTCGTAAAGGGGCGGTCGAACGGCTCCAGGGTGCGGGAGCAGGTCAGAGTTTGCACTCCGGAGATAGAACCTGTCACAAGGCACTTGCTTTCGCCTTCGGGGCTTACCAACACCTCGGCTACCAGGTCGCCCTTGAGGTGCAGTTCGTCGAAGATCTCGGGGGCATCGGAGCGGGACCAGACCACCCGGCGGTCTTCGGAATCAACAAGTTTTTGTGCAATATCTAGTCTCAAAGTAGCCCAAATTTAATAAAAAACGGGATACAAGTCAAATTACAAATAGCTTTATTTAGGATTTGGGGGGAAGAATCCCCCTGGCGAAAGCCTTGACTTATTCAACGAAAGCCTCCTTACGATATTTGCACTCACTCGCTAGCCGGTTTCACCGGGGGTCGTTCGCCACAAATCCCGTAGTCGGCCTAAAACATCGGTCCAAGTCTTTCGCCACCCCCTCGCCTAAGGGGTTCCACCCCCTAACACCCCCGGCATCTAGCTGTCACCAGCATCCAACAACTTCGGCATTTTGCTTTGTAAAAAGAAATAAATTTTCCGGAAAATCGGCATAAAATCTCCCCAAAAAGCGTGTATAGTAATAGAGGGAGGGCACCACATTATACCCACTTGACGTATACATACGAAATAGGTATATTAAATGATACAAAGTTTTGCAGACAGAGAAACAGAACTCGTCTATAACCAAGAGTTTTCAAGACGGCTGCCTCAATGAACGAAGGGCTCTTTTATAACGTTGAGATTGTTGATTATCACTAGGAGCAGACCATGAGCAAGCATATTGAAACGCCCACTATCGGAAAAATCCTGAACGAAGATTTTATCACGCCTATGGGATTGTCCGCCTACAAGGTCGCCCAGGCAATCAACGTCCCTGTTTCAAGAATTCAAGACATTCTTCATGACCGCAGACGGATTACAGTCGACACTTCTTTGAGACTTGCCAAGTTCTTTGGCGTTTCAGATGATTACTTCATCTCCTTGCAAGATGATATCGACATTCGTAACTTGAAAATCGAAATCGCCGAGGAACTCGAGAATATCAAGACCTTTGTGCCGGTCTAGAAACTTCTTTAACAACTAGTTGAAAAAAAAATGAGCTATCCAAAATTTCCGGATAGTTCAATTTTTAATTACTTCTTCTTTTTGCCGGGGGGCCCTGGCATGAAGGGGCTAGAGGCGGCAGATTTTTCCTTGGTAGAACCGAGGGATTCTTGGCTTACGACCACGGAGTCACCCACGGAGAGGCCCTTGAGAATCTGGATGTTCACGCCGTCGCTGATACCGGTCTTGACGGGGCGCGGGGCGGCCTTACCATCGATGCTTACCCACACAAGGTTGCCACTCGGCTTCTTGCCATCGGAGCGTTTCTTGAAGGACTTGGGCGGACCGAACTTTCCAGGAGCGCCGCCGCCCATGCCAGGGGGCGGTCCCATTCCCGCGGGAGGTGCCGGAAATTCACCCTTCTTGAAGTCACCTTTCGGGAAATCTCCCTTGGCAAAGGTACTGTCGCCGAATTCACCGTGCGGCGGGCGCATGCCCTTGGGAGGTTCCGCCATCGGGGTGCCGTCAGCCGGAGTAAACTTGAGTGCCTTCACCGGGATCGCGATGGCGTCGGTGATTTCCTGAGTTACGATGGTGCAGGTCGCTGTCATGCCGGGAAGCAGTTTCTGTTCCGGGTTCTCGGCAGTAATCACGACGGTGTAGGTCACCACGTTGCTCGTGGTCGTCGGGTTCAGGCGGACTTCCTGTACGGTACCGTTAAAGGTATCGTTCTGGAAGGCGTCCACGGTAAACGTGACGCGCTGTCCTTGCTTGACCTGGCCGATATCGGCTTCGTCCACGGCGGCCATCACCTTCATCTGACTCAAGTCCTTGGCGATTACAAACAAAGTAGGCGTACTCATGGAGGCGGCCACCGTCTGACCGACTTCTACGGCACGCTTCAGGACCACACCGTCGATAGGGCTCTTGATGGTCGCGTAGCTCAAGTTGAGGCGAGCCTGGTTGACTTCGTTCTGGCTGCGTTCTACGGAAAGCTTTGCCGAATTCATGTTGTATTCGGCGGTTTCGAGTTCCACGGCGCTTGCGGAATGGCTTTCGGAAAGTTTCCTCACGCGGTTGTAAGTCGATTCCTTGTACTTGTAGTCCGTTTCGGCACTGCGGAAGGCAATTTCGGCCTGCGTGAGCGTGGCCTTGAGCTTGGACTTGTCGAGTTCGGCGATGACCTGGCCCTTCTTGACCTTAGAATTGAAATCGGCGTAAATCTTGGCGATGTCGCCCGACACCTGCGTACCGACTTCCACCTGGTCGACGGGTTCCAGCGTGCCGGTTGCAGAAATGGTCGTCGAAATCGTGGTCTGCACCACCTTGGTGCTTACGAGCGGGCCTGCGGCATTTTCAGCGCTTGCCGAAAAAAAGAACATCTTGACGCCATAAGCGATAGCGCCAAGAATCACCAGGATGATAAAGATTTTCAGAAGCTTTTTCATAAACGCAACCTAAAAATAGAAAGTCTTACCCTTTTTTCGAATATTTAGATGCGCAGGGGGCCAGTTTGGTTGCGCCCCTTCATCACTCAATAACAGTCGCCGTCACATAGGCGTGACCGACCTTATCGAGGCCAATCTTTTTACCCGCAGCAACACTCAAATCAAGGATTCTGTCACCTACATAGGGGCCGCGGTCGTTCACGCGAACCTCGACACTTTCTCCATTGTCCTTGCGAACTACCTTAAGCTTGGTTCCGAAAGGCAACGTTTTGTGCGCACAGGTATAGTCGTCCTGATCAAAAATTTCACCGCTAGCCGTTTGCTTGCCATCAAATCCGGGACCGTAATAGCTCGCGTCCCCTTCGATCTTGGTCCCTATTTCAGCTTTTTCCCCGGCGGCGTACTGTTTTCCCGGAAAACGGACATACCCTTTGCGGGATGCAATTTTTTCGTTCCAGGAGGCGCACCCCGAAACAACCAGCAGAAGTGCTATCAAGGCGGCCCTTACCGCGAACAAGGCATGTTTGCTATTCAAAATCATACATGCTGTTGTAGGTATTTTCGAGGATTTCATCTTCCTTGCTCTTGACTTCCGCCTGCTTTTCTTCGGGAGCCTTATTCAGAGTCTCGTAATACTGCGAAGACATCTTATTGATATGTTCTTCGCTGCTTTTTACGCGCTTGCGCAAGCGTTCCAAATCCTGATCCGACAGCGAAAGGCGGGTATTCGTCATCTTTGCCGCCTGCTTTCCCCAGGGAGTCTGCCCGTGCTTATCTCGCAAGAACTTATAAACTGCCATCGCGCTATCGGCACGCTCCGGGTTCATCTGGAAATAAATCGCCTTCATGTAAAGCGCCTGTATTCCCGCCTGCGTTTCGGGGAATTCCCGATAAAGGCTATCGAACTGCGTAAAGGCCAAGGCATACGCCGAATCAACGTTATCCATTTGATCCAAGGGCATTTCGGCAGCGACAGTCCACAGACTTTCGGCCTCCATGTATTTTTCCTTCGCCAAATCTTCGCGGGTCTTGAGTGTCACGCGCATACCGAGGTTCACCTGAGCCTGCTTTGCGTACTCCGTGTCAGGATACTTTTCAATAATTTCCTTGTAGATTTCTTCGGCGGCATCGGGATCGTGCATGTATTCATCGTAAATAAACGCCTTGGCATAAATTGCACGCAACGTCTTAGCACTGTCCCCCGATTCTTCGATAACCGTATTCAGACGCGTAATGGCGCTATCCACTTCGTTCAGCTTGAACAGGAAAAGTTCCGCGATCAGGAACTCGGACTTGAAGAAATTGTCGACATTCGGAATCGAGTCCTTGCGTTCCTTGTCATTCTGGTTACGCATAGCGATCAGGCGTTTCAGGGCATCACGGCGATCACGGCTTTCTTGGCCCCACTTGCTGATGGTTCGCGAAATAAAGCTACTGTCATAATAGACAACCGCCTTGTCGTAATCAATGCGCTTGTGCTGTTCGTAATCACCCAGGCAGAAATAGCTGCGCGAAGCAAATTCCGTACGCGGGTATTCCGAGTTCACCTTCTGCAAGATAATGATGGCATCGGGATAACGTTCCGCAAGCATCGAAATTTCACCGATTCTAACCAAGTATTCCGGATGTTTCGATTCGTAGTCTGGATTCTTGTAGAGTTCCTTGTACTCATCGGCAGCCGGCAAGTATTCCTTACGGTTCACCAGGCATTCCGCAGCCTGCTCGCCCGCCGTCTGCTGTTCGCGCGGGTTCAGTTCCTTGATTTCTTTGGCGGTGTAATGTTCGCGAGACTTGTCCCAGTTCTCTTTCTTATAATACAGTCCTGCAAGTCTAAAGTGCGCCTTGCCCCGCATAAACGGGGTTCCCGCCGTGTCGGCAAGCAGCGCTTCCAACGACGCAATCGCCTGGTCTGGCGCCTCGGACTGTTCATCGAGGAGCGAAAGCAGGTTCAGCCCCTGAAAATAGTAAGGATGGTCCTTGGAGGCGACAACCGGTTCCAAGGCGAAGCGGCTAATGTTGTATTCCTGGTTTCGGTAAAGGCAATAGGCTCGCTGGTATTCCACGGCTCTCATGGAATCGTGGTCGGCAAAGTAGCGTTCAAATTCGTCGTACTTGGTAATGGCCTTGCTCCACTCGTGCTTGTGCCTAAAGGATTCACCAATCAGGAACACGGCCTGAGCCGTCCGTTTCTTGTTATCCGGGAAACGTTCCAAGACACGGGAACCCTTTTCAATAATCTTATCGTACTTTTGGCGTTCCTCGAACCCGGGCATGGAATTCTCGCCGTCGGGAATGCTGTCCAGACGCGCCGCCCGCATTTCACCCGCCTGTTCGTCAAGACGTTCCGCATTGAACAGGTGATTCAAATAAGCACAGCAAGTACACCCCTCGAAAAAAAGGGCTAACACGGCAAGCGCTATATAGCGGATACGTAACATGAGTATAAAGATACAAAAATAGACGAGAGAACGGCGGTTCCCGCCTACAGACGAGAGATTCTAAAGTCTTAATTTTAAAAACAAAGAATTTATCACATGGAATTTACAGAAAAAACTCTCGTCTTTCGTCTGTAGCGAAGACGAAGCCTGAGCGTTCTTTCGTCTAAACCCTAGTATTGATTCAGATACTTCGTGTAGTCGCAGAGCTTAAGTCCCGGAGGGAGAGCGGACTTGTCGAAGCGGACCATGCGAATTTCGGCAGGCTTTCCCACCACGCGGGCAAGCATTTCGAAATTATCCTGGGTTTCCCAAACGGCAGCATCCAGCACAAGGCCATCGCCACAATCCGTTTCGCCCGTACTGTTCCCGATTCCCGAAATTCTGGAATTCTGCTTCAAGAAACGGGTAAAGATTTCAGGAGCGACCCCCAGGTGATTCGACGTCGACGAGGAATCATATACAAGTACGTGGACTTCACGGAAATGGCTCAGCGAATCGAACACCACCGTATAGGTATGCATATAGGGCGCAATGTAGAAGGATTCCTGCCACACATTGTTTGCAACGGGCCTGAAATTTCCGATGGAATACTTCTTGAAAAATTCCTTCGGAGTCGCACCATAACGAACAACGTAATGACCAAGCATTGTCGTAAAATCGTGCGTCGATGCAGGCGCCATACTTTCACGCAGGCTATCGATCGCGCGATTCAAGTTCGCGGTCAAGCCGTCACCTTTCGCCACGGGAGCAGGCCTTGTCACGTTGGCCTCCTGAATGCGCTGCTGAATTTCAGGATACTCAGGGTCAACCTTCTGGATATCCTGGAACTGCATACGGGCTCGGTCAAAAAGGCGTCCCTTTAGATAGGCGCGGCCGAGAGCCTCTTTCAGGGGGAGGTTTTCGGGATATTTTTCCACTAGGGGTTCCAGGATATCGCAGGCGACCTGCGCGCGGTCCTGCGGTGAAAGAACAACCCCCGAGCCAGAACCCGGCGGAGACTTTTCCCCCAAGGTCGCAACGGCTTCGCGCGCCGCGGTAAACCCGGGATTGAACGCAAGAATTCGCTGGTATATCTTTTCGGCGGCGTCGAAATGTCCCTGGTACTCGTTCAAATAACCTTGCAGCAGAAGAAGGTTCGCGTTCACCGGAAACTGGGAAAGAGCATACTCGACGATAGCTGCGCAACTGTCCAGTTGCCCGCTGCGACGGTAAATTTCGGCCAGGAGCTCGTACGCCCGCGGTTCATCGCCATTCGAGAGGCTCACGACCGTCTTGAGTTCATTTGACGCCTGGATAGCACGACCGCCATCCATTAGGAGCTTTCCGTACCAAAGTCTCGTCTGGTAAAGTGCAGGAGCCTTTTCCGAGGCCATCCGCGCAAGTTCCTGGGCGGCGGTGGCGTTTCCCGAACGGTAGACCTTTCGGCTTTCCAGGTAAGCAGCAATTCCCGTTCCCGGAAAGCGTCCCTGAATCTTATCGACCAAAAGCAAAAGGCGATCCTGCTGGGCATCCGTCAAGGAATCCATCTCGAACAGCGTATTTACCTGCCCTAGCAGAGCGGGCAAAAGGTCCGGATAAAGCACGACAATTCCGTCGTAGATATCGTATGCCGTTCCATAAGAACCCGCACGGAAAAGCTCCGCGGCACGGCGAAGTTCCGTCTGCACCTGAACCGGGACCGACAGAAGCTCGGCAGACATGTCGGGAGTATCGCCCCGCACCACCATCGAACCCGCCGGAAGTCCGTACGGGTTTCCACCTACGACAATCTTGCTCGGGCCATAAATATCATAAGCGCGAATACCCGCAAAAGTAAGCAGAGTTCCGCAACAGAGTGTCAAAAACAAGTATGCGGCCTTGCGGGCCGCCGAAGACGAATTCGCCATTACTTTTCCAAAAAATCAGCCAGTTTTTCTTTATGCTCCTTGCTCTTTTGCAACCGACGCAAGGTCTTATTCTTGATCTGACGCACACGCTCGCGGCTCAGTTTCAAGTCCTCTCCAATATCCTTAAGCGTGGTGTCCTCGACCGTATCGAGGCCGTAGAACATTCGAAGGATTTCTTCTTCACGCTGCGGAAGGGCAGACAAGGTTTCCTGGATGAGTTTCTTGCGTTCATCCTTTTCCATATCCTCGTCCTGATTGCCGTCGGAGCCCAAGACATCCATCAAGGTGCTGACGGTATCGCCGTTACCGCCGACATTCGGACCATCGCCAATGGGAGCATCCAACGAGATGTCCACGATCTTTTCCATGACTTCGACGATGTCTTTTTCGAAGGGAGCAAACTCATCCATCGCAATGGTACGGTCGTAATCGCCGTCATTTTGCATCAGGGCTCGTTTAAAGCGATTCACCAAGGCAAGCTTGTTGGGCGGAATTCGAACCGCACCCACCTGTTCAAACAGGGCCTTCTGGATAGACTGGCGAATCCACCAGACGGCATAGGAGATAAACTTGACATCCTTGCCCATGTCAAAGCGCTTAGCCGCCTTGAAAAGACCGATATTACCTTCGTTTATCAAATCCAACAGGGAAAGACCGCGCCCCTGGTACTTTCGTGCAACACTCACCACAAAACGGAGGTTGCCGCGAATAAGACGCTGCAGGGCTGTCTTACGGATTTCTTCCGCCTGGTCGCTCTTGATAATCGCAAGAAGAGCCTCCTCTTCCTGAGGACTCAGGGTAGGAAACCGGTTCAGGTCCCTGAAATAAAGCGCTTCGTTTGCATCACTCATAGAAACACATACCTTCGATTCTTCAAGATAACTTTCTTGCAGACAATCCAAATATGTCTTTTTACTTTATTTTCGTCAAGGCGTATAACTTTTCGTAAGGGTAAATTCCCGAATTGTGGCCGTCGCTAAAGGTGAGGCCCGCCGCATAGCGACCGATAGACTGCACCTTGACAAGCGCAATATCGGAAGGCACGGTAGATTCATCCAAAAGCTTTTCACCCGTATGTTCGTCAACACACAGGGCGCAGGGGCACGCAAGCCTCAAATCGCGAACGGGACACGCTCCGCGAGAACCGTCATTCCATTCAAAGCCAAGACGACCATCCTTTGTCCTGAAAACTTTTTTAGGCTGGATCATACATCCTCCTCGGGAAGTTCCGCGAATTCGTAGTTGAACGTCTTGAGCACACCGTCACCTTCGGTCTTGAATACCGCGAGCGTACGCACCATGGCATCGGCAGCCTGCATAAACGACTTGGCCGATTCCGAATTCGGGTAGCGCAACACGGCAGGGGTTCCCTGGTCGCCACAGTCGGCAACGGCAGGTTCGAGAGGCACCTTCGCAATCACGGGCACTCCCCAGCTTTTCGCAATGCGCTCTCCACCTCCTTCGCGGAAAATGTGATGCGCCTTGCCGCACTGGTCGCAAATAAAGTAGCTCATGTTTTCAACGACGCCCACCACCGGAACTCCCACGGAATCAAACATGGCAAGTCCCTTGCGGCAGTCGGCCAAAGCCACTTCCTGCGGAGTCGTTACCACAACGGCCCCAGCCATCGGGCAGTTCTGCGTAAGCGTCAGCTGAATATCGCCCGTTCCTGGAGGAAAGTCTACCAGCAGGTAGTCAAGCTTTCCCCAACGCACATGATGAATAAAGTGCTGGATCATCTGCGACACCATCGGGCCGCGCCAAATGGTCGCCTTGTCGGAATCGGCAAACATGCACATCGAAACGATGCTGATGCCACCCTTCGCTTCGACCGGGGCAATCGTATTGTCTTCAAAAACTTCGGGAGCTCGGTCGATACCGAACATGAGTCCCATGCTCGGGCCATAAATATCGGCATCCAGAATTCCCACGCGGGCACCGGAAAGACTGAGCGCCATCGCGAGGTTTGCCGTCACGGTCGATTTTCCGACACCGCCCTTGCCACTAGCAACCGCTACCACGTGCGCCACATCGCCAATGTAAGAGACCTTTGGAGCCTGCGAGGCCGTATTGGAATTTTCCACGCGGCCTTGGGCGGTAAACGTCACCTGCACATCGGAGGCACCGAGAGACTTCACAATCGCAATGCACTGGTCCTTGAACTTGTCACGGATAGGACACGCGGGCGTCGTAAGGCGCAGATCAAAACTCACCTTGTCGCCTTCAATTTTCAAATTCTGAACAAAGTTCAGTTCGACAATGTTCTTGTGCAGGTCGGGATCTTGAACCGCCTGCAGGGCCTTGAGTATCGTTTGTTCGTTCAGTTGCATAATATGTTTATGACCCTACATCGAGAATTTCGGCATTCGGAGGAGGTGCGTCATGCAAGGCGGCCATTCCTCTTCGTAGTGGCTCACCAGGATAATCGTCGTCTCCTTCGAAAGTAGCTGTAACAGGTTGAAAATCTTTTCGCGGTATTCTCCCTTGAGACCTTGCGTCGGTTCATCGAGCAACAGCACCTTGGGAGGCCTAATCGCCGCACGAGCCATCAGAACCACTCGCTTGTCAATCGGCGACAAGCTACGGTAACGGGCGTCAACATCTTCGAAACCGAGATAATTGAGCCATTCCTTCGCCTTTGCACGTTCTTCCCAGGTGGTATTTTCCGCCTTGCAGAGATTCGACGTAAAGCCTGTGCACAGGACCTCGGACAAGCTCAAGTCCTCGCGGTACTGGAGCGCCAGTTCCGGCGAGAAGAATCCGAGTTTCGCCTTGTGTTCCCAGATGTTCAGGCCATGCCCCGGGCGTTCCCCCAAAAGCGTGATATCGTTCTTGTAAATCTGAGGATGGTCTGCCGTGAGCATTCCAAGGAGTGTACTCTTGCCAGCACCGTTCTCGCCCATGACCGCCCAGTGTTCACCCTTACGGACTGTCCAGTTCAGGTTCTTGAGCACGAGCGTATCGCCAAATTGAACGTTCACGTTTTTCAAGTCAAAAAGGATTTCCGGGTCCGAAGTATCGGGAGAGCCAAGATCAACAATCTCGTAGTCCTTGAGTTCCTTCTTGGTGTACTTGGGCGCCGCCATTTCACGCGGAAGTTCACCCACGTACTGAGAGAAAGTCTTGTTTGCATACACAAACGCAGGGATGTCTGGAAGAAGCTCATCTTCACGGGCCAAGCGCACAGCCACCTTCAGGCCCGGGCGTTTCGAAAGCGCCACCACACTTGTCGCCAAATGCCTGCGGTACTCCGGATCAAGCCCTCCGAACAGATCGTTGAAATACACCCATTCCGGCTTTTCCATCCACATGCGGGCCAAAAGTACGCGACGCAGTTCCCCGTTCGAAAGGCTCAGCAGTTTACGGTCCAAGATTTCGACCGACAAATCCGCAATCGAAAGCGCCTCATCCAACTTCACGGGGTCCGTCTCGGGCCATGCCATATCATCGATATAGCGGTCCGTCTGCAAGAAGAACTTTTTCTTCAAGAGCAGATGACGCACCAGCGGAGCTTCTTCGTCGTGCAGGCTAATAAAGCGTTGCTGAAAAAAAGGCGCAAGTGCATGCTGAATTTTACGCTGCATCGCCTCCGACATCGTGGAGACATTTTCCTGCTGGTTCAAAAAATGAGTAATGACCCGATCCAGGTCCTCGCCTTCGGTGCTGAAAATCTGCACCCGCGGAAACATTTCGATCAAGGCCTCAAAACGCTTGAATTCCATATTTCCAAAAATAGCAAAATTGACAAGGGAGAAAACGCCCTCCCGCTTTTTAGCGGGAGGGCGTTGGGAGGTGTTTTAGGTAAAACTAGAACTTGTTGAAGAATTCCCAAGTGGTCTCAGGAACCCAAGATCGTTGCTGTCCCGGATCCTTATGATCCCAAATGTGACCGCCAGACTGCGTACACCAGCGAACCGGGAAACGTTCCTCGACCGTTTTGTAGTCGTAGCACTTATGCGGAGAATTGCGCGGAGCTTCTTCTGCCTGCTCATTTTTGGCCTGGCCACCTTCAGAATTGAGCGTCAAGATGATGTCGCGGGCGCTGCGGCCCATTTCAGGAGTACAGAGGTTGTCATCGAGCCCCAGAACGCCCATCCAGCCGATTCCCTTATTTTCACGCTGCGGGAGCCATATATTCCGTTCAGCCGTTTCGTACACTGCAACGGCTCGGAGTACATCCTGATGGTTCCAGGAAAGACCGTTACTGAACATGGAACCGTAGCTGAAGCCCGTAGAGAACACGCGACTAGAATCGATGCAAAGATTGCTCTGCAAGTCTGCCAGAAGTTCATCGAAAAGTAGGTAGTCATCTTGCCCCCACGGAGCCTGGTTACCGTTACCTTCGGGAGCCACAAAAATCGTCGTTTTCTCGGTATCGAGCGGTTTCAGGCCATAGTAGCCTTCCTGTTGCACGCCACCGGCCCAGCCGCCCATGCAGTGCATACCGAACACCAAACGGTAAGGTTTGTTGTTGTCATAGTTATCGGGAATATCGATGCGGATGGTGCGCTTACCCTTGCTCCACTGAAAATCGTAGCTGCCGGACTTTACGCGATTCCAAGTCTTGCCACATCCACGGGTAGGAACGGGATCGTTCTTGAGCCCCCAGCCGTACGCATACTGCGGAGTAGACTTTGTAAGCTTGAGCGAAAGCGTAGTATCCAAATTCGAAAGGCTTACGGTAAGCGTATCAAAGCCCTCTGCAACCACGCGAAGATTGTCGGATTCGCCTTCCTTTTTAAGAGCGTTGCGGGTACTTGCCGGTTTGCCCGCAAATGCAGCGCCATAATTACCACGGGAAGTAAAGCGGATATCCCTTTGGACAGAGCCAATCTTTACACGGGCATAATAGGCTCCCTGCGCCTTGACGCAAGCCTGCAAATCAAGGCTTCCATTGCCATACAGGGTTTCATTCAGCAGGCGGTTGCCCATCATATCAAAAATCTGCACCTGGACGGGTTCGCTAGAACGCTGCGAAAACGAAAGCACCCCGTTATTCACGCTAATATAGCCCGGCATCACTCGACTCATAATCGATTCTGTCGACGAATCCTGATGCAAGCTAAATTCGCCATTAGCATCGGTCTGCGTCGAAAGACCGTTCTGCAAAAGCGAAACCGAAGCGCCACTAACGGCAGCCCCCTCAGAATCACTGACCTTGCCCGAGACGGTAAAAGCATTCGCCGATACCGCCATGGCACAGGCCAGAGCAAAAGGTTCCCAAACACTCTTTTTCATAGAAACTCCTTATGACTGTATCTGTGAATATATCTCTAAAAGCAGAAACTATTCCACAAAAGACAAGCGTTTTCATGGACAATTAGTCAAAGAAGTTTTTCCATTTTTTTACACAAACTAAATATCAAACCATTAACAATAGTTTACAAAGACTTTCATAGCTTTCGACCGTATTTTCAGGCGTGAGCGGCAACAGGTTTACCGGTTTTCCAAAGCCACAAAGGAGCGTAATGCAATCGACACCGGCATTGCGGGCCGCAAGAATGTCCGGTTGGTCATCCCCCACCATCACCGTTTCTTCTTTCGATACCCCCGCCATCTCGATAATCTTCAGGAGACCCGCGGGACTTGGCTTTCGTTCAGGCGTCGTATCGCCGCAAAGGATAAATTCAAAGCGGTCGCGGAGGTGAAAATGTTCGAGGATCTTTTCGCTCGGGCGAAGCGGCTTGTTCGTAAGCATCGCCACTCGGACTGTGGTGCGGTTCAGGAAATCGACTATTCCCGGATTCGGGTGCGTACGCTCGGTACAGTGTTCCCAGTAAAAATCCGAATAGACCTTGTGAACCATTTCAATGGTTATGCCCGTGCGAGCCATATTTTCAGGGAGCGCCGCCTCCCCCATGCTACGCTCGATCAACTTCATCGAACCGTTTCCAATAAAAGTCCGCACACGCTGTTCGTCATGTTCCGGGAGGCCGAAATGACGCAGCGCATAATTTACCGCCACGGCAAGGTCGCCTAGGGTATTGAACAGCGTACCGTCGAGGTCAAATACAATGAGGGATTTCTTTTGGAGCATGGCGCGCCCAAATGTAGAAAATTACCGTATAAATTCCATTTCAACAAGAAAACGGTAAAAGCAAAGCGCCGACACCCCCAGAATAAATACGACGACGATAACAAACTGCACCGGATGCTCGTGAAAGTCATAGTCCGCCTTGCCGTAGGAAAACTTTCCACGGACAACGGCACTTACGAACAGCGCCAAAAACAAAAGGGACAACAGCAAGGACATATAAGCGAAAATATAATAATAGTCGCTCACTCCAAAAATTATATATATTACAATTATCGAAAAGAGGTGGAAGCATGATATTGTTCAAGGAAAACGCATATTTAACTGACGAGCAAATCTACAACTGGATTGGAGAGGCCGAAAGCGCCTACAAGCAGGTCGCCAAGAAAAGAGCCGTCAACACAACCGCATTCAGACTTTCACTGGAAGAAATCCTCTTACGTTTTCGCGAACTATACGGAACAGGTAGCCGTTGCCGCCTATACGGCACCAAAAGTTTCGGAAACATCCGTTTCGAAGTTTCACAAAAGGGCCCCTACCACAATCCACTTGACATCGATCAAGAAAACGACCTGTCCTACGACATTCTCGTTCGCTTGAACATGCGGCCCAATTACGAATACAAGAATGGCATCAATAAAGTTTCTATTCCCGTCCCGCTCAAGCCCCGTAAAAACGCGCTCCTCATAAGCATTTTCATTTCCGTACTTCTAGCCCTGTTGACCTGGTTTTCCTCTTCGTTTATGCCCGAAACGGTGCGTAACGAATACTTGATTCCAACCATCAGCAATTCATTCGATAAGCTCTCCTCCGTATTTTCGGAACTGGCGACGCCACTTGTATTTTTCGCCGTGGTTTCCGGAATCTGCGGCATCGGAGGGGTATCCACCTTCGGTAAGCTAGGCGGAAGCCTCCTCAAGCGCATGATGGGTACATACTTTATCGCCATGATAGCCATGGTGGTCGTGGGGGTTGCCATAGGGCTTGTCCCCACCCACGCCGCAAGCGAAGGCGGCAACATTTTCTCCGACTTGCTGAAACTTGTACTCGACATCATCCCGAGCAATCTCATTACGCCCTTCCAAACCGACAACGACATGCAGGTGATTGTCATCGCAATCTTTATCGGTATCGTCTTGCTTTTGCTGGGCGACAAGGTCCGCATCGTCCGAAAATTTTGCGACGAGGCCGGAAGCATTATCAACCAGATGATGGCTTTTGTCTGTAAGACTCTTCCCCTATTTGTTTATCTCGGCGTCACAAACCTTCTCCTGAGCAATATGCTTGGACAAGTGTACCTGGTATCGCGCATCTTTGTCATTTCGCTTGCCGGGGCCGCAATCACCATCGGAATTACCATCGCCCGCACCCTATACGTTACCAAGCAACCCTTTTCGAAACTTTTCTCGGCCCAGTTACCATCGCTACTAATAAACCTGACAACCAGTTCGCAGATGTCCGCCATGCCGGAATCCATGAAATGCTGCAAGGAAAAATGGGGCATCGACCAGAAGTTTACCGATTTCGGTCTGCCGCTCGGCGTCGTTTTCTATATGCCCAACGGGGCTATCATGCTCGGAGCGATCGTCTGGGTTCTCACGGACATTTCCCTAGGAGCAGTCGACATCATTGTACTCTTGAAGCTCGTCCTCGTCTCAGTCATTATCGCCATTGCAGCGCCCCCTATTCCGGGTTCTGCATTCGCCGTCTTGCCGATTCTTTTTTCAGCCTGCGGAACGAACTTGTCGATGATGCCCCTGGCCGTGATTATCGGATCTACCGTCGGTTACCTACTACCCGCCATGAACGGCTTCTGCCTGCAACTTGAGCTACTGATGACCGCCAAGAAAGCAAACCTCATTCGTAAAGAGGATCCCCCAGCGGAGCCTTCGACATAAAGCGTCGACTCCATCATTTTTCGGAATAAAGTTCCTTCAATTTTGCGGCAACTTCGGGAAAATAGCGTTCATCGACCGCGAAAGTCAACCAGCCTTTTTTGAAAACAAATCGGCAATTGCCGTTTTTGTCGTACTTTATTTTACGGGGTGCAGTCTTTTCGAACAAAAAAGATTTTTCACCAAAATGAGTGCAAAGCACGAACTTATCACTGAACCACTTTATTTTGAGAACTGCTTTCACACCGTCATACACGACACAGAAATAGCCAAATACAAATATAGCGTAACATGCAATAAAAAGAGCATTTTCCCAAGGGAAAAAGAAAGCTATGAAAGAAGCGCCAACAAGGCCTACTGCAATCCTGCTTTTTCCGCCAATATTCACCAATGGTTTATAAATCACATATTCAAGCCCTTCATCCTGCACCACATCCTTTTCCGCCAACTTATCCAAAATTTCGCATAATTTTTGGACCACATCCGGATAATCACTATCAGACACTTGAAAAGTTTTTCCGTCTTTCTTGAAGACAAAAAGCCGTTCGTTCCATCTATCAACACTGGCCCCGTTTTTCATCAACTCATCAAAGGGAATGTCCTTTTCGCCATAACGGGTACATAGAACAAATTTATTCTTGAACCACTTTACTTTCAAGACCTTTTTTGAAAGAATAAAAGCCATATAAAGAAAAATGATTGCTGCGCCAAGAAAAATCAAACGCAGTGGCAGCGGAACATCGGCAAAGAAGCCACAAGGCCATGCGATACCATAAAACAGCACCAGTCCCAACCAAAAGGCGATTCCCAATATATTCAAGACATGCTTGGCCCTGTTCAGCTTGAATTCCGCACCTTCATAAAAGACTTTGCCATCCCATTCAATCTCGCCTTGCTCTCTCTTTATAACAGAGACCTTCTTGGGAGCAGTATTCTGCATCTCCTTACCATAATTCGGATTGGGTGCATCGCACCAAAGACAGCGAGGCATATCGTCTTCGTATTTATCACCACATTTCGGACAAATCATGAAAGCACCGACAAATTTCAAAATTTCTCATATCCGCGGTAGACTACGTAAATGGTGAAATCATCTTCACCGTCCGGGCCCTGTTTATTCAGATAATTCACCGTATGCCAAGGGTGGCGAATTTCGCGCACATAAGACAAATCCTTGTCTTCTGGCGGAACGGAATCCTTTACAGACTCTTTCCATTGAGAAAGCGAATACAGATTTGAAAGAGTCAATCGACCTTTTGCATGCTCATACTCAATTTTATAGCAAGGTCCTTGAATCACGTAGGCATTCGGTGTACTGATAATACCTCGCTCCACTCTATGCGTCGGACATAGGCTAGAATCTGCCATCGGATGGAAATATCCCAGCGTATCAAAACAGTAGAATGTGGAATCCGTTCGAGTGAAAGAATAAAAGAAACAGCTCTCATCCTCAGTCACTCTTGCAGACTTCGGTAACCTGGATACATCAAAGGTGGTATCGTTACTGTAAGCCGTCAAGTCGGTTTTGGGAGGAAGATTAAAAGTAAAGGAATCCCCATAAAGTTCGTATATATTGACATAGGCAGAAAGGTCTATATCGAAGGATTTTTCCTTGTATTCTCGATCCACCAGAGTAAAACGCAGGTGATCGTCTTCACCGAGAGGAATTTCGGCATGATAACCTAAAACTCTTCCATTAACGAAAACTTCTAAATTCGACGGTTCCTCGTACTTGCTTTTTTGAGGCAAGTGATGAAGCGTTTCGTCATCACCATACTTGATACTATCGACACAAAAGGTGCTTTGTTCCGAAACATCTTCGTCGGGAAGGTAGGCACAATCAACCGTATAAAGCCACGCCACGCGCAATGAATCATCCGCATGCAACTCGACAGCAAACGATGTCGGACGATGACGGATTTCCGTAGAAGGCAGACACTTATGCGTATCACAATAACTTTCTTCTGGTTCAAAACTTTTAAGACAACCGATTAGTCCCAAACTAAGGCTTAACAATAAAAAACAAATATAACGATTCATAAAATTTCTAGTCCGAGATAAATTTTCGCCATATTTTAAGTAAATTTCCCAAAAAAATATATATTAAAGAATGACCAAGCCAAAAAATAGTAAGACATCATGCATATTTAAGGGGGCTTTATGAAAAAATTTTTGATTTCGATGTTCATTTTGTCTACGTTAGCTCTTATGGGATGCACAACCTCAAACACTCGCCCCCATATTGATAAAGTGAGCGTATCTGCGTCTGATGCCCCTGAAGTTCATGGACTTAACGCAAATGGGAACCCGCATTCAGCCATGTTGCGAGTCAATGGAAAGATTGGCTATTCTAAACAAAAAGATGAAAATGTTAAACCAAGTGGAAGCTACAAGTTGTGGTACGAAATGGGAGGCGTCGACGTTGCCGGCAAAATGGACGCTTTGTACAAAATAGATCATTTTGTAATTGGCGGAGGATTTGGCATAGATGACGGAATATTTTACCACTTTACGTCAGGATGGAATTTTTCGCATTTTGAATTGGGAGCCTTTTTAGGCATTTTTAATCAGCTCTATAATGTTCAATATAGCGGAAAAAAATGTGAGGCAACAAAAACAAGAGACATTTCATTAGACGGTCTTGTTTTAGGGAGTGAAGAATACTGCACCTCATACACTCCGTTTGAAGAAGACAAATATAAATTTGGTTTCGACCCATTTTTGGGAGTGTTTGCGGGAACGTTTATTGATAAATTTTTTGTTAATTACAGCCTGAGTTTTTATACAAGTTACCTTGAAATAGAAAGCAAATCACTGGACATGCCACTTGTAATCTCTCATTACTTTAACTTGGGCTATAGATTCAACAAGAAATTCGATTTTAGCATTGGTACCGTTTTGACTAAAGCGGATTCTAAAAAATCCGAATGGGTATACGGTATAAATGCAGGAATAAGTTATTTTCTTTTATAGTTTCAACAGTAATTTCTTGTTTTCCAACAGGCCGTCGTTATCGAAGCGAACGGTCGGATTCTTGCCGCTCTTAAAGGCGTCTTCGCTTTCGTAGAGTGAAAGAGCCACGAAAACACCCGGCTGGTTTGCGACACTCACCTTCCCCACGGGGGCTTTATACGTAAAGGAGAAATCCTTTGAAGCACCGTCCTTGAATGTAGCCTTCGGAATGCGAACCATCTCGCCGATTGGCGCAAGAGCCTTGCCCGTACTATCCACGAATTCTGCCACCAAATAGACATCGAAGAAGCACGGAGCTACGCCAGTATTCTTGACGGTAATGTTCAGTGTGCTTGTTGTATCCTTGGAGCTTATGACAGTCTCCAGTTCCGCTTTCGTTACAGTAAAATTGTATCCGATGACCTTGCTCATGGAATCGGCAAGAGCTTTGTTGTCCTTATAAAAATTGTAACCGCAATCGCTGTCCTGGTCTAGAACGTAGTAAGTCAAGTGGGCCGTAGTAATCGCGTCCACCCAACGCTGCGGAGTCCACTTGAGATAGCCTCCGGGAATCACATCGGTGTAATTCAGCATGGTAGTATAGCCGGCTATATTCTCGGCGATAGTCGGCAAGTTGGCCTCGTAGGCTCGCACTAGAGAATCCGGCCTGCCGGGAATGCCGATGAATCCGTCGTCACGCTTGGTTATGCCCAGTTTAAGCGCATGCGTATACACCTCGCCCATGCCGCTAGAAGGCAACACCAGCTGAGTTTTCTTGAATACGGAGGCGTAGTAATCCAACAAATCCATCTCTATCGAATCAGACGGCATTTCACTTCCATCCAAATGGGATGCATGCCACTCGCCCCATTCACCAAAGGTGCGGATGTCAATGTATTCAATTCGCGGGTCGCCATCATATTTTTCTGCCAGAGCCTTGGCAAATTCCTTCGCATAGTACAGGTAGACCGAGTCATCCCAGACAGGAACGGTGGCGCGGTAGCCGTTCCAATCCAAGGTGGCAGAGACCTTCTTCGCCCCCGATTCGTAGACGAAGGACGGAGTCCAGTCATATTCCTCTTCGGGCGTGTCGCTGCTTTTGATATACGACGGAGAATACGGCAGCACACGCAGGGCATAGCCCATGTTGCGTTCGGCAAGAGCGTTCAGCAGTTTTTCCAGTTCCGTCCAGTCGAAAACGCCCTTAGCCGGGTTCAGCTTGTTCCACTGCTGGTAACCGGAACCGTACGAGACCAAATCCCACGCCCTGTTGTTCAGGGAACCGTAAGGACCGTATTCGAACTCCGGCACGAACACCCAGGCGCCACCCGTCGGGACCGTGAATCCCTTGTGCGGGTTAGAAATCGGGCCGTCGAAACGCTTGAGGGCGTAAGTGATTTTTGTGGTGTCGGCAGCAAGAACCGCGGAAGTTTCTTTTTCGTCATTGCGAGAACTCGAAGAGGGAGCTAACCACGAGTTCGACGAAGTGGCAGCAATCCTTGAAGAACTTGACTCCACAACAACCGAGGAGAGCGCGAGATCCGAAGAACTCGACTCTTCAACGGCACAGCTTTCTGTATTCTCGGGTCCGGAGCTGTTCGAGTCATCGCCACAAGCGACGAACAGCGCCGCCGCGGTCATCAGAACAAACTTTCCAAGAAATTTGCTAAAAGGTTCCGTCATAATTTAAGTATAACAAAATATTTTTGCGAACATCGGGGCATTACAGAATTCCCTGCAACTCCAGAATGACTCCTAAGGAGGGCAAGACTGTAGGCAGGTGGGTACCGTCCCCATTGGCTAGTATTATAATCAACTCAAACTGCGTATTTTATAAAAATAAGACACCCCTTGCGTTTCTCAAAAGTTTTTATTATATTAGAAAACAGGACTTTTGACTAACGGAGAGGGTTTCATGAAAATTGAATACAGGAGCAGAGAATTAGAATTATGCGCAATAGACGAAGCGTATGCCTTACGGCGCATGGGCAAAAAACGGGCGACATGCTACAATTTGCGAATAAAGGCAATCAAATATGCCGAGAACTTTGAAATTCTGAAGACTGTGCCCGGAAATTTCCATGAACTTGTGGGCAACCGCAAGGGCCAATGGGCATGCAGCCTTGACCAGCCTTATCGTCTTATAATCAAAGGCGCAGAACCGAACGAATTTGTTATCTGGGCAGAACGGCACAATGCCGAAATTATGGAAATCGTAGATTATCATTAGCAGAGGTAAACATGCAGAAGAATAAGGAAGCTATCGTTTGGGGAATTACCCCGCCGGGAGCGTTTCTTGAAGAAAAACTTCAGGAAATGGGCCTCGATGTCAATGATTTTGCAGCGCGTATCGGCTACACGCCTAAAACAGTGAACGAAATTCTGAAAGGCAAGTGCAACATAACTATCGAAGTCGCACATTCCCTAGATTACGCCACCGGAATCCCGGTCAGTTTTTGGCTTAACGCCCAAAAAGGGTACGAAGAAGAACTTATGAGACTTCAAGTCAAAGAAGCCGTCAAGAACCAGGCCGGTTGGCGCAAGTTCTTCCCTATCGGTGAACTCAATCCGCGCACATGGATCAAGGACTTCAACAACAAAGAAGACGGCGTGTCGCCCATCCTCAAGTTCTTCGGGGTGGCAAGCCCCAAGGCGTGGGAAAATTACTACTACAAGAACCGCCTGAAGGTGGCCTTCCGCATCTCGCTGGCCGAAACCGAAGACCCGTACGCGGCCTCCGTGTGGATGCGCCGCGGCGAAATCCTCGCCGACGAAATCAAGATGGAAAAGCAGAACGACAAGAAGCTGCGTTCCGCCATCAAGAAGGCAATGCCGCAATTCGTGGAACTGGCCAAAAACGATGTTGCCGCGTGGGAAGATTTACGCCGCAAGAAGGCCTTGCCCAAGCCGAAGGTGGGCGAAGACTTCATTGACGACGGCATGCACAAGCTGCAGGAACTGGGCGCAAAGTTCGGAATCAAGGTACTCTACGCGCAGAACTTCAAGTCGGCGCCGATTCATGGCATGGCCCGCTGGTACAAGGACATTCCCGTCATCCAGCTTCACGACCGTTTCAAGGACCGCAATGCATTCTGGTTCACGTTCTTCCACGAGCTCGGCCACATCGCGCTCCACGGCAAGAAGGACATCTTCATCAAGAACGTCTATTACGGCAACAAAAACCAGCAGAAGGACGACGAGGCAAACGCATTCGCGCAAAAATACATGACGCAGGCAGGGCTAGAAGTCTAGGGAAACAAGGAGCGCAGTATGGCACAGGCAACAGTTTCCGCACGCATCGACAGCAAGGACAAGGAAAGTTTCGATAAGTTCTGCAGCAATGCAAGCGACATCGAAGCCCTCAAAAAAGGCATCGAACAGCTGAATGCCGGCAAGGGAATTGTAAAGACCATAGAAGAACTGGAGGCGATGGAGAATGGCTAAAATCGCTTTTTCGGAAGCCGCAGAATCGACGACGCAAACCGTCTGATTTATCGAATCAACGACGAATTTATCGACATTCTCTCGTGCAAAGGCCATTACGAGAACGTCTGACTAGGAAGGACGAAGCCTTTAAGTCAGATTGTTGCTTTTTTGTCATGCCCGTGCAAGCGGGCTTTCTTTTCCCCAAAAAAATTATATATTTATTCTTGAAAATAGAGTTTTCTCTTATTCTCAGCTAGAAATCTCGACAGTTTCCAGATATAGAGGATAGGACGAACGCTCACGTCTGCGGCAATTCTGTTGCCGTATCGTTTTGCTATAGGCAAATTGTATTTGCCTTTTAGTTACGCGACCTTTATTGGGGCGTGAGTTGTTTGTGTTTATTTGTATCGGGCAGTCGAGAGCCTCTAGCTGGTAAATACATTCAACTCCACGCCTTTTTTATTCAAAAAAATGGGTTGATTGCTGAATAAGGGTGAACTCGTACCGGAGTTTAACTCTTGTTCTTAGCTAGAAATCTCGACAATTTCTGATACAAAGAATAAGACTATGCTCGCCTACGCCTTTGTAATATATGGGTGTAGTGTATCCTGAGTGAATAGTATTCGCTCGGGTTTATTAGTCATGCCATTGCGAACCTGTAAAGGAGAAGCAATCTCTTGACTCATATTGCGAGTTTTGTTCTTTGAAATGTCGTGCGTTTTGGCACTTGCGAGAGTGACTCGTTCACTTTCAGTAAGGAGTCAAATAAAATGCCCGCCATTTTACGAGCTGCCAATCCATGGACACAAAAAAGCATCGACTACGCAGCAAACCTCCCCTATCTAGATGATTTGTACACAGTCTATCCTGTGGTACACGAAAATGTACGCAGAATAGATGAAAGAATCATGCATCGCGTTGAAATGTACTTTAACGAGAGAGATAATTTCAATCTAATAGCCTCTCTGTTGGATTTAGACCTGTTTCCTGTAAAAGACAGTTATATTCCCTTCTTACGAAAATCAAAAGACGCCATTAGAAGAAATCCACAAATAATCAACCGCATCTGCGGGGATCTCTATGAAATGGGATTCAGGGAGCTCTATAAAAGATGCACCGAACCCAAAGAAGCCAATCGTCAAATGGGTCCCATGTTTCGCAATTGGCTTAATTCTGGGGCTTTAGGAATTAGACCTGTTCCTGAATCAGTTTTTGTTCGTAGTACAGGAAATGCAATTCTTGATGGATCCGACAGCTCAATGATGGATTATGCTAGACGGAATTTCGGATACAACCGAGAAAAGGGGCTTGATTTCATAGCTCGATATAACGGCCGTTATGTTATTGGCGAAGCAAAATTCATTTCTGATTTTGGTGGTCATCAAAATTACCAGTTTGTGGATGCTATTGCGACAATTGAATCTCCCCTTAGAAATAACGATGTCGTAAAAATCGGCATAATTGATGGTGTTCCTTATATACGGAATAACGGGAAACTTTTTCTTAATTTGATCAGGACAGAATACAACATTATGTCGGCTCTTGTACTTCGTGATTTCCTGGAGTCGCTATGAAAAACACTCTCATAAAAGGCGACAACATAGATTCACTGGTGTATATCCGTGATAAGATGAAATTACGCGAATCTATTGATTTGGTCTATATTGATCCTCCTTTTGCAACGGGAGGTGAGTTTAAAACAGATTCTAATGGACGTGTAGCTACAATTAGTAGTTCGTCATCCGGTAAAATAGCGTATTCTGATAAATTAACTGGTTCGGCTTTTATTGAATTTTTGCGCGAGCGGATTCAAATCATATATGATCTTCTCTCTCCGCAAGGTTCATTCTATTTACACATAGACTATAAAATTGGTCATTATGTAAAGTGCATGCTTGATGAAATTTTTGGAATTGAAAATTTCAGGAATGATATAACAAGAATAAAATGCAATCCGAAAAATTTTTCAAGAATTGGCTATGGCAACATAAAGGATATGATTCTATTCTACACAAAAGGAAAGAATCCTATCTGGCACGAGCCAAGAATTCCTATGTCAGAAGAGGAAATTGTAAAGTTATATACAAAAGTTGACAAAAACGGAAGACGCTATACAACTGTTCCAATCCACGCTCCTGGCGAAACAAAAGATGGAAAATCTTCGCAAAAATTCAAAGGGATTTTACCCCCTCCAGGAAGGCATTGGAGATGTAGTGTGGAAGAACTAGAACAATTAGATAAAGATGGTTTAATTGAATGGTCTGCATCGGGAAATCCGCGTAAAATCAACTATGCCGATGAACATCTGACCAAGAAGTTGCAAGATATTTGGACTTTCAAGGATTCTCCTAATCCTATTTATCCGACAGAGAAAAATCACGAAATGTTGCAAACAATTATTAAGGCGTCCTCCAATGAGGATTCCATCGTGATGGATTGCTTTGCCGGCTCGGGAGGCACTTTAGTTGAAGCAAGCAGGTTGGGCCGCAAATGGATTGGCGTTGATAAATCAGATATAGCAATTGAAACCATCAAAAAGAATCTTGAAAATAACGGTTTCTTTGCTAATGAATCAATGTATAAATATATTGAAATTTAGCTTGTAAGTTGTTAGATAATTCGTGGGCATTGCAAAAACCCCTGCGGCTCAGCCATGACAATTCGCGCAAGCATGATTGTCACGGCATTCGCCTTTTGGGGTTTTAGGGGCGGAGCCACTAGGCGTGGGGGTAGCGGAAGACACGGCCGTGCCGTGGCTGAAGCGAGGGGGATACCTCCCCCTTCTATATTTTTTTCTAAATTTACCCGCATGAAAAAATACCACTTGGCCACATACGGCTGCCAGATGAACGAGTACGACTCGGCGATGATTGCCCAGGAGCTCGACATGTGCGGTTGCGTCGAGACGAGCAACCAGGAAGATGCCGACTTTATCATCGTGAACACCTGCAGCGTGCGCGAAAAGGCCGAGGAAACCGCCATCGCGAACATCAGCAAGCTCAAGTACCTGAACAAGAAGAACCCCGACGTGAAGGTGGTCGTTTGCGGCTGCATGGCGAAGAATCGCGGGCCGGAACTTTTGAAGCGCCTGCCTAACGTGAGTTACATCGTGGGGCCGGACCAGTACAAGAAAATTCCGGAGTTACTGCTGGGCGACGCCAAAAGTCCCTTGCACCTGACACACCACAAGATGTTCATCGACGAGGACCAGAGCGAAAACTACCTGGGCGAATACGCAAAACTCCAGAACGACTTCACCACCTTCGTGGCTATTCAGCGCGGATGCAACAAGCGCTGCAGCTACTGCATCGTACCGTACCTGCGCGGGCCGGAAAAGTACCGCGACATGAATGACGTGCTCGCCGAAGTCCGCAAGGCCGCCGACAAAGGTATTACCGAGGTGACGCTGCTGGGCCAGACGGTGAACGCCTACAAGACCGAAGGCGGCAATTTTTCCGACCTTCTCACGAAGGTCTCCGAAATCGGGGGCATCCGCCGCATCCGCTTTACGAGCCCGCACCCGAGGCATTACACGAACGAGCTCATCGACGTGCTGCTGAACAACCCGAAGGTCTGCCACTACGCGCACATTCCTATCCAGAGCGGCTCCGACGCCATGCTCAAGAAGATGCGCCGCCAGCACAATATGGAGCAGTACCTCTCGATTATCGAACAGCTGCGTAGCAAGGACCCGTTCTATGGGATTTCGACAGACGTGATTTGCGGATTCGTGGGCGAAACCGAAGAAGATTTCGAGGCGACCCTCAAGGCATTTGAAACCTGCCAGTTCGACTCTGCGTTCATGTTCATCTACAGCCCGCGCAAGGGCACGGAATCGTACAAGGAAACCGAGACACTCACCGAGCAGGAAAAGCAGGAACGCCACACACGCCTCGTGGAACTGCAGAATGCCATCACGCTCAAGAGGAACCAGATGATGCTCGGCCGCACCGAGGAACTTCTGGTCGAAAAAAATTCTGCTCGCGACGAAACGGAACTGCGCGGCCGTACCGACAACTTCAAGAAGGTGATTTTCAAGCCCGAAGAAGGCCGCATCGTGAAGCCCGGCGACTACGTGAAGGTGAAACTCGACGACATTCGCGGGTGGACGATCCGCGGGACGCTGGTGTAAGATGTGAGGTGTGGGGCCGCGCCTTCGGCACTTTGAGTTATGAGGTCGGGACTTCGCCCCTTTGAGGTTCGCTAGAGAGAAATTTGAGGTAAAGAAGATGAAGTTTTGGAATGTTCGCGGGATTGCGTTTGCATTGCTTTCTGTTTTTGCAGCAAGCGCATTTGCACAGACGATGGCGGACGCGCAGAAGGCATACGTTGCAGGCAACTGGAAAGAAGCGGCGGCAGCCTACGAGGCCGCATGCCCCAAGGAACCCGACTCCGTGCGCGCCGAATGTTACCTATGGAACGTTCTCGCCCTTTCGCAGACGGGGAGTGCCCAGTCGTTCAAAGTTGCAGGCAAACGCCTGGACAGCCTTATCCAGACGACCAACCCGCAACGCGCCATCTATGCCGACCTCATGATGACAAGCGCCCAGTTCAGGCTCTACCTTGGCAAGTACGAAAAAGCCGCCGAAGACCTGATCCAGGCGATCGAGACCTCGCATCCGCACCAGGCCGTCGTTCTCCAGAAAGTGTGTCAGGCCGTCAAGGCAAAAGTCAAGTCGGACGACCTCAACGACCGTTGCAACCTGCTGAACAACCCCGATTCGCTCAAGGCGCTCCAGACAGCAAAGGCCGATTCCGCAACGGCAAATTCTGCACCGACGACCACACCGGTGCCGTCCGCAGTAGCACCGGCGGAACCCACCGTAACACAAACCGCAGCAAGTACTCCCGCCGAGTCAGCCCCGAAAAAAGATTCTGTCACGACCAAGGTAGTCCAACCGGCTCCGGCGGTTGCCCCCACCCAGGAATACTGGACACTCCAATTGGGCGCTTTCGGAACAAAGTCAAACGCAGACCTTCTGGTAACAAACCTCAAAAAACAGAAAATCACCTGCACCATTGTCGAACAGCCACGGGCAGAACGGACTCTTTACCTTGTCCAAACAGGACGGTTCGACTCCAAGGAACAGGCGGTCGACTACGCCGCAAGCAAACTTGCTCCCTTAAAAATCGAATACCAGCCCCTTCTGAAAAGGTAAATTTGCACAAAAAAGGGTATTTTTCTCTTATATCCCCTGCAAAAAAAGAGAAATTGTTCTATATTTGAACAAACCCCCGAGCCGGGGTGGTGAAATTGGTAGACGCGCCGGACTCAAAATCCGGTACTCGCGAGAGTGTGAGGGTTCGATTCCCTCCCCCGGCATTACAACCTGAAGGATGAAATTAATGGCGAATTGGTGCAAGATTCTCTCAACAGTGTTGCTGTGCGGCTCCATTGCGTTCGCCCAGTTCGATGACGAATCTTCCGAAGACTCCTATTCATACGGGGCATCCGAAACCGAAGACTCCTTTGCCGACAACAATGACGAAGCAAACGTCGGGGAAGCCAAGGCTTCCGGTGACGAATGGCAGGGTTTCAACTACGAAGAAATGGGACTTACCCAGTGGGAATTCCAGCAAGCCAAGGAAGAAGGCGTATCTAGGGACAAGCTTACGAACCTTGTTGAAATGGGAATTCGCCCTTCTGAATATCTCCAGAAGCCCTGGGAAAAGCTCGGCGTTTCCGAAGAAGAATGGATCAGTCAACGTTCCGGTGGTTTCGAAGATGCAGACATCGACCGCTCCTACCGCAATAACGCAGGCGATCAGAGCTACGCTTACCTTTCCTTGCTGATTCCCTCGCTTTACCAGTGGCACAAGAATGAATCCATGAAGGCCATTTGGATGGACGCCCTGTGGGTCGGTAGCGTTGGAGCTACAGTCTACATGGCAGCCGACGGAAATACAGCCTGGTGGTACGGTCTTCTTTTTGTTGCCGCGGCCCATATCTGGTCCTTTGGTGATGCATTCTTCAGCTCCCAGTGGGACAGCAACCCGGACGCAAACCGTTTCAGCTACGGAATCCTCCCCACTCCTGAAAAGGGCGTTGCAGGATTCTTCAACGTAAAATTCTAAGCGCATCATGCAGCTAGAATTACTCAAAAGCAAAATTCATCGCGCAACCGTAACCGACGCAAACCTCAACTACGAGGGCTCGATTACCATTGCCCGCGATTTGATGGATGCAGCGAACATCCTCCCCTTCGAAAAAGTCGGCGTACTTGACGTGAACAACGGTTCCCGTCTGGATACTTACGTAATCGAAGGCCCTGCCGGTTCTGGCGTAATCTGCTTGAACGGTGCAGCAGCCCGCTTGGTCCAGCCCGGCGATTTGGTGATTATCGTCGCCTACGCCACCATGAGCGAAGACGAAGCCAAGTCGTGGAAACCCACCGTGATCCACGTGAACGCCAAGAACGAAATCGTGTAATAATTCGTATCTCGGATTTCGGCGTTTATTTTCAAACCCTCAGAATCATCCTTTTTCTATATTCATTATATGCGGTGGATGTTTTTTGTGGCATGTATGGTAGCAACGGTAGCCTTCGCGGAAAGTCCTGCGAAGACAGATTCGGTTATTGCCACGACCGTCCAAAGAGACACCGTTACCGCAAAAGCAACCTCCGCGGCCTCTGTTACTGCGACAGCCCCCGCAGCAAACACAACCCCGAAAGACACGATTGTCGACACGGTGTATGTAATTCCCGATGACGGCATTCCCTGGAACCGTGAGCATTTTGACCCCGAACGCCTAGTGCGGCACGAGACATTCGACCCCGCGCTCAAAGTCGCCTACACCTACTCGGTGAGCTTTATGGGCGGAAGCTTCGGGACATTCGCCCAGCAGAGCTACATGGCGCATCTCGCCTACGAATTTTCTCCAGAGCTTCACTTGTACGCAAATGTGGGACTCTGGATGCCACTTTATTCCAACTTCCGTTTCGGCACTCCGATCGCCAAAGAAGACGTGCGCCAAGGCAATGTCGACGTCATCATTCCCGATGTAACGCTAGAATACAAGCCCAACGACAATATGAGTTTCAGGCTGATGTTCGTAAACGGAAACGACGCCTTCAAGGCGTATGGCCCTTACCGCCACTTCTACGGCGGATGCCCCTGGAGTACACCTTATTACTGTAGGTAAGGGATGCCGATCAGAGAGAGACTTTTAAGCATCCATTTTTGCGAAATCGTATGAATTTTCCGAGTTTTTGGCGATAATTACAGCTGTTTTTCGCCAAAACACATTTTTTAACGCTCATTTTCAGCATGGGGGCATATAAATTCCACAAAAACGTCCTGTTTATACGCCCTTGCACTCAAAAAAATCACATAGCAGCACTCCCATCACCATTGGGGGCATATAAAAACATCGCAAACGCCCATTTTATACGCCCCGGACACCCCTGCGAGTAACATTTCTTTACAGACAAATTCAAAAAGGGCATATAAGACACATAGAAAAACAATTCTTATATGCCCCGCCAGCTAAAAAGCGCACCTTAACTAGTTTACTTAGCCATTGCTGAGGCGAACCAGTCATGGATCGCAGAGCAATGACGTTGCAATAAGCAACAAACAAGACTAAACGGGCACAGAAAAAAGAACAACTGCTTCTGAAAAATATTTTTCCTGCAACAAATAGCACTTGAATACTAGACGAAATAACGAAGTTACCAAAGGTAACTTACTAAAAGTAAGTTGAAATTTTCTAAATTTCTATCAAAGAATGTACCTTCATTTTTCGAAAGCACGCTCGTTTGCATCGGCCGCCGCGACGGTGGTTTCGCTGTTGTTTGTGGCAACGGCGTTTTTAGGGTGCGAAGAGGAGCAGAAGAAGGCGCCGGTAGAAAAGGTGGTACGCACCTACAAGGGCGATGTTGAGGTGCTGAACAGCTGCGGAATGCAGGGGGCGGCCGCTAAGATGCGCTCCTACCTGCGCGAAAACGGATTTGACGTCGTAAGTTCTAGAAACGATAGATTGCAGAACTACGATGAAACCGTGCTGGTACTCAGGAACCCCGAGTGGGAAGGCGCCAAGGCACTCGCCCGCGCACTCAAGACGAAGAACGTGCTCGTGGTCCACAGCAGCCGCGCAGTCGTAGACGCCGCCGTGTACATCGGCAAAGACTTTGAACAAATAATAGAACCCGAACAGGGAGAAACAGATGACAACGAATAAGCAAGAACTTCCCCAGTCCGTCCAAATGGGCGCAAGCATTTTGTTTGAGCTGCGCGCCCAGAACGTGCAGCTGATTGACCTGCGCGGCATCAAGGATGTCACGGATTATTTCCTCGTGGCAACCTGCGAAAGCGAAGCCCAGATGCAGGCTATTCTGAACGAACTCCGCAAGGAATTCAAGGCGAACAAGCTCCCGTCCGTGGGCGTGGAATACAAGGAAGGCGTGCGCTGGGCCGTGTTCGACGCCGGCCTCGACCTGATGGTCCACCTGTTCGAAGAAGAAAAGCGTAACGAGATTTCGCTTGACCGTCTGTACGCCGACGGCAAGATTGTGGAACTCGACGAAAATGACTTTGTAAAGACCACCGACAAGAAGGCCGACGACAATGAACTCGTTTGAGCAAGAAATCGCAGAAGCGCTCGCCGCCACCGGTTCCTTCGAAAAGGAAGCCGCCCTCAAGCTTATCTCCGTGCCGCCTGATACCACGCACGGCAACTTCACCATTCCGTGCTTTTCGCTCGCGAAGGTGATGCGCAAGGCCCCGAAGATGATTGCCGAAGACTTGGCCGCACAGGTGAAGCTTCCGGCAGGTCTTTCGAAGGTCGAAGCCGTGAACGGTTACCTGAACTTCTTTATCGACCGCGGATTCCTCGCGAAGTCGACTCTCGAAGAAATTGCCGCGAAGGGTTTGGAATATGGTCACGCCGCATCGAACGGGAAGGTCGTCTGCATCGACTTCAGCTCCCCGAACATCGGTAAGGAACTGGCCTTCCACCACCTGCGTTCGACGATGATCGGCAATTCCCTCTCCCGCATCTACAAGGCCGCGGGCTACAAGGTGGAACGCATCAACCACCTCGGCGACTGGGGTACCGCTTTCGGCAAGCTCATCGTGATGTACCTCCGCGAAAATCGCCCCACCGACGACGCCACGCTCGATAGCCTGACCGTGAAGGAACTCAACATCCTTTACGCAGCCTTCTCCAAGGCATCTAAGGAAGAGCCGAGCCTCGAAGACGAAGCGCGCGCCGCATTCACCAAGCTCGAACAGGGCGACGAATTCTACCGCAAGCTTTGGACAGCTTTCCGCGCCGCAACGCTCAAGGAACTCATGCGCATCTACGACATGATGGGCGTGGGCTTTGACCACTACACCGGCGAATCCTTCTTCGAAGACAAGATTCCGGCCATTCTCGACGAACTCCGCGAAAAGAACCTGATGGTGAAGAGCCAGGATCTGGACGTGGTGATGCTGGACGAATTCGACCTGAACCCTTGCCTGATCCGCAAGAGCGACGGTTCTACCTTGTACGCCACCCGCGACCTCGCCGCCGCTTGCTACCGCAAGAAGGAATACAACTTCGACAAGTGCCTTTACGTGGTGGACCTCGGACAGGCGCTCCACTTCAAGCAGGTGTTCCACGTTTTGAAGAAGATGGGCCGCGAATGGTACAAGGACATGTACCACATTCCGTTCGGCGTGATCCTGCAGCTGGTCGACGGCAAGTGGGAAAAGGGCAAGACCCGTACGGGTACCGCAAGCCTGCTTCGCGACGTGATTGAAGCCGCCCAGAAGAAGATTCTCGAATTCATCGACGCGAAGAATCCGGAACTCGAAAACAAGGAACTTATCGCTCGCCAGATCGGTATTTCCGCGCTCACCTTCAACGACTTGAAGAACAGCCGCCTGAAGGACGTGCGTTTCGATTGGGATGCCGTAATGAGCTTCGAAGGCGATACGGGTCCGTACGTGCAGAACGCCCATGTGCGCCTCTGCAGCATTATGCGCAAGGCCGGCATTGAACGCGCGGACCTCGCCGCCGCAATCAAGGACGTGAACTTTGCCGAACTCGGCGACGATGCCGCTTACAGCCTCATCAACATCCTGTCGAAGAAAGGCAAGAAAATTCTGGATGCCGTCGCCGGTGACGAACCAAGCGTTCTCGCCCAGTACGCCCTCGAAATCGCAGAAGCCGCGCACAAGTTCATCCACGAAGACCGCGTGCTCGGTTCTGCCGAAGAAAAGTCCCGCCTGTTCTTGGTTCAGGCCACGCAGATTGTGCTCGAAAACGTGCTTGATTTGCTCGGACTCTTCCCCATCCGCCAGATGTAGCAGCGCAGCTTGTGAGGTATGGGCTCGGGCCTATGGCCCTTTGGGCTCGCCTTGCAGAGCAAGGCTTTGAGCAAAAGCAGAAAACGAGAGCTTTAAAGCTCTCGTTTTTCATTTATACGTTTCCCAAAGCGAGGCGCCCCCATAGCTCAAAGGGAGCCTTGGCGACCGACCTCATACCCCTAAAACTAATTACCGTTGATGCAGCGGACAGAGTAGGCGTTATTCTTGCTCGGCACCAGCTGACGAACCATCTGGTCGCTCATACGGCCCATGGCCCAAATCCAGATGGTTTCGTTGCGGCCATTCTGTGCAGACCAGAAGCCTGCGTACTCACCCATGTCTTCGTAGCGGACAATGGACTTGCCCACCATCTTGCGGTAACCCGAAGAGAAAATGGAGAAACCGTATTCATCGGTACCGCCACCACCCTGCCAACCGGTAGTCGCCTTCATCTTGCTTGCAAACTTTTCGCACTTGTCCACGCCTTCGTAGCAGTGAGTCAGACCAACAAGCAAATCCATCCATTCGCGGTCACGCGGCAGGTGCCAACCTTCGGGGCATGCCTTGCGGGCACCTTCAAGGTCATAGAGGCGACCACCACGGGCGCAGTAGGAGTCCTTGTCTTCGTAGCACCAAGAGTGGCCTTCCACGTTGTAGTTCACGTTCTGCGCAAACCATTCACGACCTTCGACCTTGATGGTACGGTACACCTGTCCGTCGCGCGGATCGGTCACCATTCCCGAAACATCGCGCAGAGACGCCCTATGTTCCTGTTCGGCACGGCGGAATTCCACCAGCTTTTCGCGCCTATACTTTTCACGGCCTTCCAGATTGCTCACCCAGGCTTCCTGAGCCTTGGCGTTTGCAAACTTGATTCTCAGATCACCCACGGCATAGAGTTCATTGCCACAGGCAAGGTCTACACCGGCGATATTAATGATCAGTTCGTCACCACCAAAGTTGCGAGGCTTGTTGAAGTACGAAATCCATGCTTCCATGGTTTCATTGCACTTTTCGTAAAAATGTTCCTTTTCAATCTTGTCGGCAGGAACCGTCATATTGCCCGCCACCGAAAATACGAACAAGCTATCGTTCACCTTGAAAGAGACCGGCTGAACTTCCTTATAGTGCGTGTACTTGCCAAAACGGATATTACCTTCAATCTTTGCCGCGGCGTAATCACCTTCGCCTTCGGCATTGTAGATAGCATCCCATGTTTTTTGGGGAATGGCAAAAGCCTGAACGGCAGCCATACCGCAGGCAACAGCAAACAAGGACTTGAGAGAGAGTATGTGTTTCATTTTTCCTTCTCGAAAAAAAATTTGCACTTTAAAAGTAGAATTTTTTATCTTGGACGCAGGCAGAAGGCTCTGCGTTTTTATAATTTTGGGCTATGGCTATTACTCGTTACATTTTGCAGATTCATTGCCCCGACCAGAAGGGACTTATTGCCGGAACCACTCAAGTACTCGCCAAGGCTGGCGCAAACATCGTGGACTTGCAGCAACATACGGCAAAGGACATCGAAACATTTTTCCTGAGGGCCGTTTTTGAAGCCGATTCCGAAAATATCGAGGAAGTCCGTAAACACTTGGAAACACTCGAAGGTCACCTTCAGCTGAACTGGAAACTGTTCGACACCACCAAAATCGAACGTGTCGCCATTTTTGTCTCCAAGACCGACCACTGCCTTTATGACCTTTTGCTCAAGAGACGCGACGGAGACCTCCCCTGCGAGTTCAGTTGCATTGTCGGTAACCACCCCGATCTGGGCCCCGTCGGCGGCACCTTCGGCGTACCGTTCTACTACGTACCGAGCAATCCGGACAAGAGCATTCCCGAAAACCGTTTCCGCGAAATCATCGCCGAAACAAAGACCGACACGGTGGTACTTGCCCGCTACATGCAGATTCTGAGCGAAGCCTTTACCGAGGAATTCAAGTACAGAATCATCAACATCCACCACGGATTCCTGCCCGCATTCAAGGGAGCTAAGCCCTACCACCAGGCATGGCACAAGGGCGTAAAGATTATCGGTGCCACGGCGCACTTCGCCACCGAAGACCTGGACCAGGGGCCCATCATCTGTCAGGACATTCAGCGCGTGCCCGAAACGGCAAGTATCGAAGACCTGGTAGAACTCGGCAAGGATATCGAAAAGCGCACCCTATCTGCCGCCCTCAAGCTCTGGCTCGAACACCGCGTATTCGTTTACGCCGGAAGAACATTTATCCTATAGGAGACAACATGTCCGAAGAACTGAACAACCAGAATAACGCGGAACCGCAGCTCGACGCCCCGGTGAGCGAGGCTCCCGCAGCGGAAGCACAGCCCGCAGCCGAAACACCGACGGCCCCCGTAGAACCCGCTACAACCGAACCCGCAGAAGCCGCTCCGGCAACAGAGCCCTCAACATATTCGCAGCCGCAGACTTCCGCCACGCAACCTCAGGTGATTGTTCAACGCGAACGCGGCTTTGCCCATTACGTGGGTTTTGCCCTTCTCTGCGTCCTCTGCATCGCGTTCTTCTTTATGCCGGGCATCGCACTTACATTTGCAATCAGCCTTATTCCGGGGATTTCGCTCGGCGCCATCGCGGCCTGGACCTTCAGCGCCATCTTCAGCGTCATTGCCTGGGTCATCTTCAAGTTGAAAATCAAGGGCGTCAAGAAATCGTTCTACTTCTACATCGGACTGTGCGTACTGATAACCATCCTCCTGGTGGTCATAGAGATCCTCACCGAAGAAACGAACGTCTTCTCGAAGATCTTCAGCCTCCTCTGCGGAGCGAACTAACACCTAAGTTCTACCCACTTTCAACTACTTTCTACTGATACTATGAAAATCAAAGACCAGTTTGTCCATTTTCTTGTCGAAGCCGGCGCCCTCAAGTTCGGCTCCTTTGTGACCAAGAGCGGTCGCGAAACCCCGTACTTCATCAACACGGGTGAATTCCGTACAGGCGCCACCCTCTCGAAGCTTGCCGAATACTATGCAAACGCCTACATGGTACATTTTGACGGCAAGGCCCAGAACCTTTACGGACCGGCCTACAAGGGCATTCCGCTGTGCGCCGCCACCGCTATGAAGCTTTCCGACATCTACAACCAGAACCTCACCTTCACCTACAACCGCAAGGAAGCGAAGGACCACGGCGAAGGCGGCATGCTTGTCGGCTACAAGTACGCCGAGAAGACGAACGTCGTGATTATCGAAGACGTGATTACCGCGGGCACCAGCGTGAACGAGACGATGCAGGCACTTTCGAAGATCGAAAACGCAAACGTTGTCGGCCTCCTGATTTCGGTAGACCGCAAGGAAAAGCTCGAAAACGGCAAGTCCGCCCTTCAGACCGTGCAGGACGAATACGGCATCGAAGCCCACTCCATCGTGAACATTAACGACATCATCGCGTTCCTCGAAAGCGAAGAAAATCGCAAGAAGATCAACGCTCCCGAAGGAATCCTCGACAAGGTGTACGCCTACCGTGAAAAGTGGGGCGCACCGTAAGTTCGTGAGAAATTCGTGAAGTTTCGCCTTTGCACATTGCTTGTATTATTGGCGCTACTCTTTTCGGGTTGCGCCGATTCTTACCATTGGTCCGCAAAACATCCGGACTACAAGCAGGCCCCCTATGGCGAACTCACGATAACAGGGCTCCAAAAGGCATTCGTTCTCACGCGCACCAAGTGGTTTGCGAACCGCCTCGACTTCGGCGACAGCACACAGATCAAGGCAACGGAGTTCTGCGCCAAAGCCATGGAGCAGGTATTCCGTGGCGGCTACGCGAAAATCGTCGTGTTGCCGGATTCCGTTCTCGACAACGCTCCCGAAGAAAGCCAAAAACTAGATGACCGCATTTTCATGAAGGGAAAGCTCCCCGAACAGGGCGTTACCATTGTCGGGCCCGACGGAAACATTCCCGTTCAGATTCTCTTGCTCCACGAAGTCATCATAGGCACCGACCTCAAGCGCGAAAGCTTCTTCGATTACGCCCTGATTCACAATGAACTCGAAGACAAGCGCGAAGTCCAGAACATCAGCGCCATCGTATCTTATACGCTTTGGGACAACGTTAAGCAGCGTCCGCTATTCAGCGCCGTTGACGAAATTCAGCATCCGGTGGCGACACTTACGCTAGCAGACCTTGAACAACTGATGCGCCAAAGTGTTGAACAAATCCGCAAGAACCTGTACACGGGGGCGAACTGATGAAACATTTCGCCCTAGTCGTATTCACCCTTGTTTTGGCAGTACAAGCCCTGGTCGCCAATGTGGCGCACGCCAAGGAAATCTATTTCGATTCCAAATGGACCCTGTGGCAAAATGCGGATATTCTCATCTGGACTCCCGACAAGGAACCGCCTATTGACCCCAAGGAATTCTGCCTGTCGCTTCGCCGCTACAACTCGGGAATCGGCGAACCCAAGTGCAGACTATTCGGTGAATGGGGACGCGATTCGGTCGCCATGCGTTACGCCACCTGGCTCTCGAACAACATGGAACAGGGACTCGACGCCCATTACCTCAAGGCACGTCACCCCGCCATGATGACAAAGATTCAGTCCGTCGAAGACAAGATCGTGCTCTTTGTTGCAGACAAGGGAAACGTTCTACAGATAGCCATTTTCGACGAGACCTCGCTAGAGCCAAAATCGGCAGGCACCGTTGCCAAGAAAGCTGATAAGATTGCCATGGGCGACGAAATTGCAGACGCCTTTTTTGATAGGCACACCACGCGCCGCTTGTCCAAAGAAGAGCGACTCAAAAGGGAATCCGAGCCCGACGACCTCTACAAGGAAACACCCACATTCAGGTCTTGGGCAGGTATCTCGGCAGGATATGCGCAAGCGCAAGTTCCATTTACGCCTTACAGCTGGTACAAGCGCCACATCCGTAGCCGCGTCGGGAACTACCGCGTCACCCGCGATTCCGTAAGCCTTTGGAACTTCATGGACGATTCTACGCCTTTATTTACTTTGTACGCAGGCGGAATCTGGTTTGGCTTTATCGGAGGAGAAATTTTCTACCGCTATTCCAACCACGCCGTCAAAACCGACGACCGAGACTCCGTTTACGAAGAACTGGACCATTGGAATTTCGCCCAGCACGAAATTGGCATGAATGTCATGTTCGCAAGAACATTTAGCCCCCTGAAATGGCTTGACCTTCATCTGTTCGCCTTCATCGGATTCCAATACAGTTTCTATTCCGAAGATATCGAGCTCAAGGACAGTGACGACAAGCCTTCCATTGAATACGAGACAAGGTTCAAGACCGAAGACCCGTACAAAGGCGCCCTCCTTGGATTCGGCACGCAATGCGTCTTCTTACAACATTACGGCTTAAGCGTGCGCACCGGCATTTCGAGCCGCGGCAAGGACGTTTACGTAGAGCCCTCGCCCGAAGCGGCCTCCGAGCCCACCACTATCGGCACAAGCACCGTCGACTGGTTCATAAGTGTCGGACTGGAATACCATTGGACTCCGTTTAAGTAAGATTTTCAAAAAAAATAAAATGGGGGAAGAGTCCCCCTAGCTCTAGCCACAGCTCAGCCTGCTCCGCACGCTCACATGGCCTCGGGCTTCGCCCGACGAATGTTCGCTTAGCGGCCAGTCTTTCGCAGTGTCTGCCGCTACCCCCACTGCGGGGGCACCCCGCAACACCCCAATTCAGTAATAAAATGAGATAAACTCAAAACAAGTTCATTCCAACTTGGAATATATTAAATCCGCAAAATTCATTAAAAACAGGCATTTTTCACATTCAACAGAAATTTTTATTCCAAGCCTTATTCACAGGGCGAGTTTTTAAATTATTTTTACAGTGACATAATTTTAGAGTTCGCTCTTATTCTTGTAGTTGAAAAACGACCAAATTTTCAACAGATGGAGGCTATCATGGCAAACAGAACCATAGAACGGATATATCTTAAGTTTTTTCTTACCTTCGTCTCAATTTCTATAGTCTTTGTTTTGAACGCTTGTTCCAGCCAAGATGAAAGCAATAATATCACGGGCGTGACTGCGAATGAACCGAATACAGCGGTTAATACAGATTCAATTGCCAACGCTATCAAAGACGAAGTAATAAAATCCACTAAGGATAGTCTAAATAAAGCATCTAATGCAGATTCTGCTTCTAAATCGAACGAACAGAACACAGCTGTCAACATTGATTCGATTGCCAACGCAATCAAGGATGACGTAAAAAAGTCAATTAAAGATAGTATTAACGCCTCCCATACCGGAAATGCAGAAAACAACCAAAGTGTTACAAATACGTTGATTGCAAGAGCAGAAGGTTTTGAAATAGAGGGTGTTGAAAATATCTATGGAGCTTTCGCAAATCATTACGCTGTAATGTATAAAGATTTCACTTTTCCTGACGATAATGGAGACTCTGTCACCATTCAAACGCCTTTTCCGATTGTCATTACCAACACTTGTAAAGATACAACTCCATGCAATCAAAAAAAAATAATGGTAAAAACATGGATTCCAAGCTTTGCAGATACAGCAACCATTACAGGTATTGTTCCACCAAACGATTCAATAATTCTTTCTCCAAATTTAATATTCAACGATAATGCATTGATTTCACTTACTTCAGCAAAGAAAGTCAATCGTGAAGTTAAAGTTTTTGCTCTTGAGAAAGACAGTCAAATATTATTTCATTCGGAATCCAGACCAACAACAATACACCCGATGCAAGTTTTCGGATTAGAGTCTCTATTTCAGGTTTATCCCAATACTCAATACCTTTTATATGGAGTTTGGGTTACCCCTATGGCAGATTCCATAATAAATATTGTCAATGAAGTTGCACAAAAACTTCCAAACAAAGAAATTCTCGTTTATCAAATATACGCTATTGACACATCGTTAAGCAATAGTACCTACCGTGTAACAAAAGCTATTTTTGAAGTTCTTCAATCGCGACATATCAAATATGTTGAAAGCACTGGTGCCGGTAGCATAGGTCAAAGAATCAATTATCCTGTAGAAACTCTTCGAAAAAAACAGGGTATATGTATTGAGACAGCAGTTCTGTTCGCCTCAGTTTTGGAAAATCTTGGATATTTTACATCACTTATGTTTATTCCTGGCCATGCATTCGTTGGTTGGCTCAAGGAACCCAAAGACAATCCTGTATATGAAGATTTCGAAGTCATAGAAACAACAATGATTGGTAATGAAAAAGCAACTTACTACGACGCTAGAATTGCAGGAATCAATAAATATTACGATCCATTAGGCGATGGAAGCTACAATACAGATTTCGTCATTAACATACCAATCTATATCCTTCGAGACTACGGTATCAACCCGAACAACATTCCCTAAAAATCTCGACCTTTTGATCACCGATTAATCGGTGATTAATCACTGATTAATCGGTATCTATTCTTTTACTATGGCGATTTTAGTTCAAAATCGCCATTTTTTTCTTTGGCACATTCTTTGCATATTGCCTTTGAACCAACATTTTATTATATTCAACAATGGAGACGAACGAATATGAAGCAATTCACTCCCACAGAAGCCAAGAAACTCGTTAAGAATATTCTTGCCGAAAAGAAAAAAAAGGCTGAATATTTCCAGGCGAACGGCACTTTAAAAGGCTTTGCCTCCGCAAAGTAGTTTTTGTGATATACCCCATCATCGAAGACGGAAACGTCTTTTCCTTCGAAACGGAAACTCGAAACAAAGTTTCTGTCGAGTTTAGCGATTTGACTAACATTTTCGAATCGTTTTTCCCCATTTACTGTGTAGATATCTATAGGCTACAAAATTCTTTTCATACAAACGAATTATACGGGACTAAGACTCGCGATACAATCGTCAGTATCATAAAAAATTTCTTGGACAGATTCGATTGTGCCCTAGTCGCATTCATCGACACTTCTACAGACAAAAAAGGAAAAGCAAGGAATCGCCTATTCAAATCATGGTTTGAAAATTTCGGGAAAAAGGATTTCTTTATAGAATCTCGCGAAATCGTTTTCGACGAAACAGAATCCTATTCGTTCTTAATCCTTCGAAAATCTTACGGAAATACTAATTCTATTGTCGAAGCCTTCGATACATTCATCAAGCTAGCCAATGAGCCCGAATAAGACACTACAATCAATGCTTTCTTGACGCAATTCAATTCAGAATTTCGAACTCCGAACTCCGAATTTTTCTAAATTTGCTCGCATTATGAGCGAAGAAGTAAAAGAAGAAAAGAAAGAAGAGAAAGTTAATCCGTTTCTGACTCCCGTTAAGATTATCGAGCCCGAACACAAGCTCCCCGATTACACTTTTGACATGCTGCCCGAAGAACAGAAGGCTGTTCTCGCTCAGCATGGCTGGACCGACCTGATGCCGGTGCAGCGCAAGACGATTCCTTATATGTTGGCCGCCCGCGATATGCTGGTGCAGTCCAAGACCGGTTCGGGAAAGACCGGCGCCTACGTTCTCCCGCTTTTGCAGGTGATTGTACGCGACCACGTTTTTCCGCAGGCACTGATTTTGGTGCCAACCCGCGAACTCTGCTTGCAGGTTCAAGACGAAATTGAGAAACTTTCTGCCGGCACAGGCATCCGCTCTGTCGCCATTTTTGGTGGCGTGAGCTACGAGCCGCAGCTGAAGGCCCTCAAGAACGGCGTGCATATCATCGTGGCGACTCCGGGTCGCCTGATGGACCATGTGCAGCGCGGCAACGTGGATTTCCTCGACATCCGCGACTTGATTCTGGACGAAGCCGACGAAATGCTCTCGATGGGTTTCTACCCCGACATGCAGAAGATTCGCCGCTACTTGCCCAAGCAGATTGCCTGCACCATGTTCAGCGCCACCATTCCGCAGACGGTGAAGAGCCTCGCTCGCGAATTCCAGCGTCCAAGCGCCGAATTCCTGTCGCTCAGCTACGACAAGGTGATCGCGAACAACCTGGAACACCGCTGGTACCCCTGCGACGTGATGGACAAGGATTCCATGACCATCAAGGTGCTGGAATACTACAATCCTGAAAGCTGCATGATTTTCTGCAACAAGAAGAGCGACGTAAGCTACCTGGAACAGGTGCTTTCGGGCTACGGATTCAACGTAGGCGCCTTGAGTGGCGACGTGGCCCAGAGCATGCGCGAAAAGACCTTGAACGCCTTCCGCGACAAGAAGCTCCGCATTCTCATCTGCACCGACGTGGCTGCCCGCGGTATTGACGTGGACCACGTGACACACGTGATTGTGTACGACCACCCCGACGACCACGAAGTGTATGTGCACCGTAGCGGACGTACCGCCCGTGCGGGCCGCAGCGGACTTTGCATTTCGCTGATTACGCCGGTCGAAGAAATCGACATGAAGCAGACCGCCGCCGACTTCGGCATCAACTTCATCAAGATGGAAATTCCGACAAACGAAGAAATCTCGAAAAAGGTGAGCGAACGTGTGCGCGAAAAGCTCGAACGCGAACGCAATCACTTTGGGGGTCAAAAGGCCCGCGAACGCATCAGCCGCGTGATTCCCTTGGTAAAGGAACTCGCAAACGGCACCGAAGAAGACCAGATGCTGCTCGCCTACCTCGTTGACCGCTACGCATGGAAAAAGTAAACAGTAAACAGTAGGAATTAACCTCAAAGTGAGCAACGCGAGCGACCTCATACCTCAAAGCGCGAAGCGCGAGCTCAAAACTTCAAATGGCTAAGATTAAGATTAAATCTGCAAAAGAAATCGAACTGATCCGCGACGCCGGCGCTCTCGCTGCCGAAACGCTGATCCGCGCGGGCGAAATGTGCAAACCCGGCGTCTCCACCCTCGAAATCGACGAATTCATCGGCGACTATACCCGCAAGCACAAGGGTATTTCCGCCTGCATGGGCTACCACGGTTACCCGCGTTACGCCTGCATCAGCATTAACGAAGTCGTGTGCCACGGCATCCCGAGCGCAAACACCATCTTGAAAGACGGTGACATCGTAAACATCGACATCACGACGATTCTCTCCGGCTACCATGGCGATACCTCGGCCATGTTCTGCGTCGGCCGCGTGAGCAACCTCGCCCAAGAACTCGTGGACACCGCCAAGTTCTGCATGGAAGAAGGCATCCGCGCCGCTGGCGAAGACGGCGCCCGCTACTACGACATCGGTAACGCCATTCAGGACATTGCCGACGAGCACGGCTTCAGCGTGGTCGAAGATTACTGCGGTCACGGAATCGGTCGTGGTTTCCACGAAGAACCGACCCTGTATCATTTCCGCAACAACGTACTCAAGCAGTTTATCGAAGTTGGCAACGTGTTCACCGTAGAACCCATGATCAACGTGGGCCGTCCGGGCACCAAGACGCTCGCTGACGGATGGACCGCTGTAACCCGCGACGGCTCTTTGAGCGCCCAGTGGGAACACACCATTGCCCGCACGAAGAACGGAATCGAAATTTTGACGCTGCCGCGTTAGAAGAGATACGCGAGATGTCTCTACTCGGGAATTTACGCAATAAGGCGGTTGAAGCCTTTGTCAAGAATCACGAACTGGTCAAGCGTTTCGGCGATGTCCAGTCCGTGTCCATTGATTCGGACAACGGCACCGCCGACGTGAGCGTCCTTTTGCACGGCGAGATTTTCCCGATCAAGTTCCGCGGCTACTATTACTTCGACGACACCGATACAGGCACCGACATCGTCATCCGCAAGATTACCAGCGAACGCGAATGGATCGACCAGGCCCTTTCATACTGGCTCGGCGACAAGACTCTCCGCTACACCCTCCCCGGACTCGCCGGCGGACTCGCGAAGATTATTTTTTAGGTTTCAACAAGAGATTCTTCGACTTCGCCCTTCGGCAGGCTCAGGGACCTTAATAAGGTTAGCGAGCTTGCGAAGCGTGAGCTTAAGCCTGTGCTGAGCCTTGTCGAAGCAAACCACGCTCCAAGATGACACATTCGTGTCACATTTAATAGTCTACTCTTTTTTCCGCATTTTCTTTCGTCTCTCGTCTCTAGTCTCTCGTCTAATATTATATATTAGTCTCGTAAGGAGATTTTTATGAGCGATTGCACAGACGAAAAGATGGAAAGAATCAAGGAAAAGTTGAGTACCCTGCTGTTCGAGCTGATTACGGACATTCCGGAATCCTTGTACTCCCCCACCGAAAATTCGGACGACAAGATCAATAAACTGATTCGCCAGGCGGCCATCAAGGCGTCCGCCGTCAGCGCCACCCTCTCGGTCCCGGCCGGTGTCACGGGCGTTCTGACCTCCATTCCCGACATCGCCGCCATCTGGCGCATCCAGGCGCAGCTCGTATCCGATATCGCCGCCACCTACGGCAAATTCGCCCAACTCAGCCGCGAAGCCATGGTCTGGTGTCTTTTCCGCCACAGTGCAGCCCAGCTGGTCCGCGACATCGCCGTCCGCACCGGAAGCCGAATCGTGGTCCAGAAGCTCTCGCTTGCGGCCCTCGAAGTACTGCTCAAAAAGATAGGTCTCAAGATTTCGACAAAGCTCCTCGGCAAGATTGCCCTCCGAGCCATTCCCGCCATCGGGGCCATCGGAAACGGTGCTTATTCCTTCTACGACACCTATGAAGTCGGGAAAACCGCAGCCGCCTATTTCAAGGCTTTAGCCGATAACCCCGAGGAACCGGTGGTCGAAGACGCCGAAATTCAGGCCTAAACCCACCCCTCTCCAAAGTTAAGCCCTTGAAAGGGGGCTTTTTTTTTCTATCTTTGGGCGCAACTCAAACAAACATCAACTCCATTTGTGGAATAAAATATGAAAAACATTGAAAAGCACAGAAATATTGGTATTTCTGCCCACATCGACTCCGGTAAGACCACCCTTACCGAACGTATCCTCTACTTCACAAAGCGTATCCACGCTATCCACGAAGTTCGTGGTAAAGACGGCGTCGGTGCCACGATGGACTCCATGGAACTTGAACGCGAACGCGGCATCACGATTCAGTCTGCAGCCACGTTTGCAAACTGGACCCACACCAAGAGCGGTGAACAGGACTCCATCAACATCATCGATACCCCGGGGCACGTGGACTTCACGATCGAAGTGGAACGTTCTCTCCGCGTGCTCGACGGTGCTATCCTCGTGCTCACCGGCGTGGAAGGTGTTCAGTCCCAGTCTATTACCGTTGACCGCCAGATGAAGCGCTACCATGTGCCGCGCGTCGTGTTCGTGAACAAGTGCGACCGCTCCGGTGCAAACCCGCTCCGCGTGGCTGTCATGCTCAAGGAAAAGCTCAACCACAAGCCCTGCGTCATGCAGATTCCTATCGGTCTCGAAGACCAACTGAAGGGCGTGGTCGACCTCGTCGAAATGAAGGCCTACTACTTCGAAGGCGCTAACGGCGACGACATGATCGAAAAGGAAATCCCGGCCGAACTCGTTGACCAGGCTAACGAATACCGTGAAAAGCTGATTGACTGCTGCGCAGACTACAGCGACGAAATCATGGAAAAGGCTATGGAAGGCCAGTATGGCGTCGACGAAATCGACAAGGACCTCATCAAGGCCACCATCCGCAAGGCTACCATCAACCTCGAAGTGACCCCGGTGTTCATGGGTTCCGCTCACAAGAACGTTGGTGTCCAGAAGCTCCTCGACGGCGTTATCGACTACCTCCCGAACCCGACCGAAGTTGAAAACAAGGCCCTCGACCTCGACAACAACGAAGCCGAAGTCGTGCTGAAGTCCGAAGACAACGCTCCTCTCGTCTGCTACGCGTTCAAGCTCGTGAACGACCGCTATGGCCAGCTCACCTACATCCGTATTTACCAGGGTACCCTCAAGAAGGGCGACATGATCACCAACATGGCCACCGGCAAGAAGGTGTCCGTGGGCCGTCTCGTGCGTATGCACGCCGACGAAATGGTGGATATCACCGAAGCCGGTGCAGGCGACATCGTTGCCCTGTTCGGTATCGACTGCGCTTCCGGTACGACCTTTACCGATGGCAAGAACCACTACAACATGACTTCTATGCACGTGCCGAATCCGGTGATCGAACTCGTGATCGAAGCCAAGAACCGTGACGACCTGGACAACATGTCCAAGGCTCTGAACCGCTTCACCAAGGAAGACCCGACGTTCCAGGTGGAAGTCGACAAGGAATCCGGCCAGACCATCATCAAGGGTATGGGCGAACTTCACCTCGACGTTTACATCGAACGTATGCGCCGCGAATACAAGTGCGACGTGACGACCGGTGCTCCGCAGGTGGCTTACCGCGAAACCATTACCCGTCCGGCCAAGTTCGACTACACCCACAAGAAGCAGACCGGTGGTTCTGGTCAGTACGCTAAGGTTGTCGGCGAAATGCGTCCGATGGCTGTCGAAGGCGACCAGGAAAAGGTTTACAACTTCGTGAACTCCGTCGTGGGTGGCCGTATTCCGAAGGAATACATCCCGTCTTGCGACAAGGGTTTCCAGAGCTGCATGGAAGCTGGTTCCTTGATCGGCTTCCCGGTCGTGGGTATCGAAATGGAAGTCCAGGATGGTGCATACCACCCGGTCGACTCCTCTGATATGGCGTTCCAGGTTGCTGCCCGTATGGCCTTCCGCGAAGCTTTCGAAAAGGCTGGCGCTCAGATCCTCGAACCGATCATGAAGGTCGAAATCCAGACTCCGACCGAATTCCAGGGCTCTGTCGTGGGTAACGTTTCCCAGCGTCGTGGTACCATCACCGGTACGAACGAAGAACTCGGCATGACCACCATCACCGCCGAAGTCCCGCTGTCCGAAATGTTCGGCTACGCTACTGACCTGCGTTCTATGACCCAGGGTAAGGCTGAATTCACCATGGAATTCTGCAAGTACCTCCCGGTTCCGAAGAACATTCAGGACGAACTCATCAAGAAGTACGGCGACAAGGCCAAGGCAAGAGCCTAACACGACCGAACTGGCTAAACTCAACAGAGTCCTTACTCTGGAGCCAGTTCTCTCGCCACCACGACTCGTTAATACGAGTCGCTTGTGGCTCACAAAAAGCTAAGCCAAACTTCTTTGAAGTTTAAAATCCTCGGTGCAATGCACCGGGGATTTTTTAGTTGGTCATCCTGGAGCGATTGAAAATCGCGACGGGATCCACAAAAAAATCCCGCAGGTTTTACCCTGCGGGACGAGTGGAATTAGAAGAAAACAAGCGTGCTTCCGGTCTATTCTACCCCGTGATTTGCTCCAGCATCCCTTCGCTAAACCAGAATGGACTGGAAGCACATTACTTAATATACCGAAAAATTTTCACTTGCGGAGAAAAAATTTCAACTTTCGTATTCCAATGTGGAATGTTCCATCTTGTAGTTACTAGAGATCCTTCGACTCCGTGCTTCGCACTGCGCTCAGGATGACGGCTCAGGACGCTCTACCAAGTAATTCAGAACTTTGAGTTCGACCTCTTCGCCTGTTTCCACATTTCCTGCAGGCCTTCGAGGCCGACTTCCTTCATTTCCTTGCCCTGTTCGCGGCACATGCTTTCGACCTTGCGGAAACGGCGTTCAAACTTGGAGTTGGCGCGTTCAAGCGCCAAGGCCGCATTAAAGCCGCAATGCCTAGCCACATTCACCAGGCTGAACATGATATCACCGAATTCGTCTTCCATACGCTCGATGTTGCGATTTTCAGGCGAGGCCGCTTGCATTTCGGTGCGGAATTCACTAAATTCTTCTACAGCCTTGTCAAAGACAGGTTCCGCCTCAACCCAGTCAAACCCTACCTTGGCTGCTCGGCGCTGAATCTCCTGGGCTCGTGCGAGCGTCGGCAAGCTCTTGCTTACTTTGTCCATAGCGGACTTGCCCGCCATTGATATATTGTTTTTTTCCTGCGCCTTGATACGTTCCCACTGGCGGACCACGCCGGTCGAATTATCAACTTTCGCATCGCCAAAAACATGCGGATGACGCCGGACCATCTTTTCGCAGATTCCCTGCACCACGTCGTCGATTGTGAAATCGCCATTTTCTTTCGCGACCTGGGAATGGAACACCACCTGGAACAGGACATCGCCCAGTTCCTCGGCCATGTGAGCCTTGTCGTTCACTTGCGCCGCATCGATGTATTCGTGGGCTTCTTCGACAAGATACGGTAGCAGGGAATGATGCGTCTGTTCGCGGTCCCAGGGGCAGCCCTCGGGAGAACGGAGAGTCGCCATAATATTCAACAAGTCTTGAAAGGTGTATTTCATGATGCGCAAAGATAGAAAGTCTATGGAAGTGGAACCTGAAAATTTTCCGCTCGCCCTCAAAGAATCCAAGTTCAAGCCCAAGCAGCTTTTCTGTTGTGGACAGCTCCCCCCTAAAGATTCCATAGGCGTTGCCATGGTCGGCACGCGACGCCCGGGCAGCTCCGCCAAGGAACTCTGCCAAAGGCTCGTCAAGTCGCTACAAGGGACGAACGTGGTCGTCGTCTCGGGACTTGCTCAGGGCATCGACAGCTATTGCCACGAAGCGGCCCTTGAATACGGAATTTCCACCATCGCGGTTATCGCTCAGGGATTCAACGTACCTATTCCCGGTGAACGCAGGGAACTGGCAAAGCGCATTGTCGACACAGGAGGATGCATTCTCACTGAATTCGAAAACGACTTTCCCGCCTACAAGGGAAACTTTCCTGCCAGGAACCGCATTATCAGCGGGCTTTGCAGCGCAACAGTTTTAGTACAAAGTAAATTAAAAGGTGGAGCGCTGATAACAGCGGACTACTGTCTGCAAGAAAACAAGCCGCTGCTCGCCGTCCCCGGAGATTTTGACAGCGAGGTCGCTAGCGGACCGAACTTCTACCTAGACCAGGGGAAGGCAAAACCCATTTTCTTGCCAGAAAGCCTGCGCGTGGTCGCCGGGATACCCAAAATTCACGACACCTCGGACACACCTTGCGCAACAAGCCTGAAGCAAATCGGCGACTCCGGATGCGCCCTTTCGCCCGATGCACTCGCACTTTTCAAGAAATTTAACGGTTTTCGGAAGACTTTTTCCGAATTGCAACGTGAATGTAACTTTAAGACTGGCAACATTTTAGCTATATTAACAGAGTTAGAACTTGCGGGACTTGTCGAAACCCGCGACAACTACCAGTTCTATTTCAACGGGATCACTTAAATTGAATAAACGCCTTTTGATATTCATTGCCTTGGTTGTCCTCGCCATAACGTCGGTGGGTTTCCAGCTCATGTTCGGCAAGAATAGCCTAAAGCAGCAACACAAGGTTTCCCACGATATCGAACTTTACCAGGCGAAAATAGATTCGTTGAAGCATGCCCTCGATTCCTGCGACATCGAAATCGAGCGCCTGAAGAACGATTCGCTGTACAAGGAAGGGCTGCTCCGTACCCGCTACGGCATGAGTCGCAAAGGCGAGCGCGTTTTCCAGATGGTGAAATAGGGCGCCAAACTAGTATCTCGGAACTTTCTACGCCATTTTGCTGGCGTCGGTGCTCTTCATGGCATCGAGTCTGACCTTACCAGCAAAGAAGCTATAGGCCGCAGGCACAATAAAGAGCGTCATGAACGTCGCGAAGGTGAGTCCACCGGCGATGGCGATACCCATCGCAATGCGGCTCGGGGTGCCCGTGAGAATCAAGGGCACGGCGCCCAATACCGTCGAAAGGCTCGTCATCAGGATTGGGCGGAAGCGGCGTTCCGCCGCCATCCGAGCCGCCTCAAGCTTGCTACAGCCGGTACTCGCCGCAATCTGGTTCGCAAATTCCACAATCAGAATACCGTTCTTCGTCACAAGCGCAATCAGTAGAATCAAGGCGATTTCACTGAAGATGTTCAGCGTCTGCCCCGTAAGGAACAGGCAAGCGAGCGCACCCGCCAAGGCGAGCGGCACCGTAAAGAAAATCACGAACGGCGCACGGAAGCTTTCGAACTGCCCCGCAAGCACCAGGAACACCAGCGCAAGTGCCAAGAGGAATACGATGTAGAGGCCACTGGAGCTTTCCTCGAATTCCTTCGACGAGCCGCTCAACGCGGTGCTTACGTTCGGATAATCCTTCAGGAGACGCTTTGCGATGCGGCGCATTTCCTCGACGCCGTCGCCAATCGTCTTGCCGGGCACAAGGCCCGCCTGAATCGTCGCGGCACTGAATCTGTTGTAACGCGGCAGCGACGGCGATGCCGACTGTTCGCTGAAACGGATAAAGTTGTCGAGGCTCACGAGTTCGCCCTTCGCATTCTTGACCGTAAGCATCGAAATGTTTTCGGGCATGCTGCGGTACTGATAACCAACCGCACCAATGATATCGTACTGGCGGCCGTCCTTGTAGAATTCACCATAACTCTGGTCACTAATCGCAAGCTGCACTGCCTGGGCAATGTCATTCACCGACACGCCCTCTTCATTCGCCTTGTCACGCAGAATTTCGATATGCAGTTCCGGCTTGGTAAAGCGCAGGTTCGTATTCACCACACTGAACACAGGACTCTTGCTCGCCTCTTCTTCGAACTTGGGCACCAGCGTACGGAGTATTTCAATATTCGGAGCCTGCAATACGAACTGTACCGGGAGTCCGCCACGCTGCGTACTGATACTCTGCGGTTCAAACACCATCACGCGCAAGTCGGGGTATTCGTTACCGAGCAGCTGGATCACTCGGGCGATTTCACTCTGCGGACGACGAGCCTCCTTATCGTCATTTAGCGTAATGCGCATCCTGGAGTTACCCGCATTCCATGCACCCGCCTGGATTTCGGAGTATTCGTTACTGTCCAGAAGCGAGATCACTTCTTCGGCAAAGGCATCGGCCATACGCTTGGTACGCGTGAGCGTGACACCTTCGGGCATATTCAGGTTCACCATGACCGCGTTGGAATCTTCGGTCGGCGCCATTTCGCTACTCATGTTATTGAAGCAGAAATAAGCCGCCACTAAAAGTGCCGCCACTACCGGGAACAAGAGAATACGCAGTCTAAGGAATCCGCCGAGCAACACCGAGTAAATGCGATTTAGCCAATCAAAGAACGGCTCGGTCACGCGGAAGAACCACCCCTGTTTTTGCTTTCTCAGGAACTTGGAACAAAGCATCGGCGAAAGAGTCAAAGCACAAAGCGTTGAGAGAAACACTGTACCGATCATCACCGCCACAAATTCACGGAACAGAAGCCCCGTCGTGCCACCCAAGGCAAGTACCGGAACGAACACAGCCATCAGCACCACCGAAGTCGCAATCACGGCAAAGAAGATTTCATTCGTGCCCGCGACCGCCGCCTGCTTAGGAGTCATTCCCTTTTCAATCTTGTGGTAAATATTTTCGACAATCACGATGGCGTCATCGACCACAAGGCCAATCGCCAGGACCATCGCAAGCAGGGTCAGCACGTTAATCGAGAACCCGCACAGATAAAGCACGAAGAAGCTACCGATGACAGACACCGGCACCACCACCATCGGTATCAGTGTCGTGCGACCTTCGCGCAGGAACGCAAAGATAATCGCAATCACTAGGAGGAACGCAATAAAAATCGTCTCCACTACTTCTCTAATAGAGGCGCGGATATTCACCGAAGTATCTCGTCCATAAAGCACATCGACGCCTTCGGGAATTTCGCGGCGGATATCTTCGACGCGCTTGTAGAATTCATCGGCAATTTCCACGTGGTTGCTGCCGGGTTGCGCCATCAGCGCAAGCGTAATGGAATTCTTGCCGTTGCGCCTAAAGCCCGTACGCGTATCCTTCGGTTCATAATGGATGTCAGCCACGTCCGAAATGCGAATCACGGTGCCGTCGGCGGCAGTCTTCACCGCTATATTTTCGAAAGATTTCGGATCAAGGATTCGACCAAGCGTACGGATGGAAAGCGTCGTTTCGCTCCCTTCGATCGAGCCGGACGGCAATTCCAGGTTACCCTTCTTGAGAGCGGCCGACATTTCGGCACCGGAAACACCAAGCGCCTGCAAGCGCACCGGGTCAATCCACAGGCGCACCGTCGGACGCTTTTCACCCCAGATGGCGACTTCGGAAACACCGTTGATGGTCTGCAAGCGTTCCTTGACAAAGTTGTTCGCGAGTTCAGAAACCTCCATCGGGTCGAGCCTATCGCTCACGAGACTCACCATCAAAATCGGATCGGAGTCGCTGTCGGACTTGTACACCGTCGGTTCGTCGACGTCATCGGGGAGCCTGCGGCGCACGCGGCTCACGCGGTCGCGGATTTCGTTGGCGGCCACTTCCAGGTCCATGCCTGTTTCAAATTCAATGTTAATGAAAGAGAATCCGTCGCGGCTAGTAGAGGTCAACGCCTTGATACCGGACGCACTGTTGATGGAGGCTTCCAGGATTTCGGTGACTTCGGCTTCGACCACGGCAGCGTTTGCACCAGGGTACGAAGTTCGCACCTGAATGAGTGGATAGTCCACGTTCGGGTATTCGCGCACGCCCAAGTTCGACGCACCAAAGGCGCCGAGCAAAATAATCACGAGCGCCATCACGGTCATGAGCACCGGGCGACGTACGGAAAGGGTAGCAACACTCATCGCTCACCTACTCCACTTCGTAATCGGTATTATGACGGATTTCACGGATGCGGACAGACGTTCCTTCACGCAAGCTGATTAGGCCCGAGGTAATCACCGTATCGCCTTCGTCGAGACCTCCCGTGACATCGACAGCAATCGGTGTGCGGAGTCCCGTTTCGACATGTTTAATCTTAGCCTTGCCACCGGTCGCTACAAACACGTAGGCGCCATCTTTATCGAGAGTAAACGCTTCGGCCGGAACCGGAATACTTTTCGCCATACCAGTCTGCATCGTCACATTCACCTTGGCGTAAGAACCAGCCAAAAGTTCACCCTTGGCATTATCGACTTCCACGAGAACCTGACGCGTGCGGCTGCTTTCAGAAAGCGAGGCCTCCAAGGCCTTCACCTTGCCGGACTTCGCCACGTTGCGTTCTTCGTCCTTGACATCTACGGCATCGCCCACCTTAAGGGTAGAGGCGTAGCGCTGCGGGAGCGCAAACTTCGCCTTCAGTTTTTTCACTTCGCTAAGCGTTGCAATCGAAGTTCCCGTCGTAAGCCAAGCCCCTACGGAAACGTTCACGAATCCGAGCTTGCCTGCAAACGGGGCACGGACTTCGGTCTTTGCAATCTGCGCCTTGATGAGTTCCACCGAGGCTTCTGCCGACTTGAGAGAAGCTTCCGCCGCTTCCATATCGGCTTTGGTGGCGCCATCCTTTTCGTAGAGCGCCTTTACACGGTCAAATTTTTGCTGGGCCAACTGCTGGTTCGACTCCGCCTGCTTGAGCTGCGCTCTCAATTCGGAATCGTCAATCTTTGCAAGGAGCGTCCCCTTCTGAACCGAGGCGCCATCCTTCGCGTAAAGGTTCGTGAGCCTGCCCGAAGTAGCTGCCGTCAGCTGTACGCTGTTCAGCGGTTCAAGCGTCGCCATGGCAGAGAAAGTCTTGCCCGATTCATGGGCTTCGGCAATGTAGCCTTCTACCGCAATTTCACGAGCGGGCCTGCCGCCCGGGCCACCTTTGCCGCCCGGGCCACCTTTGCCACCAGGGCCGCCCTTGCCGGCCCCTTTACCAGGAGCCCCCGCACCAGGAGCAGAATCACCGCCACTACAGGCAAAAAAGAAAAAAATTACCAGAAGGAGAAAATAAAAGGGGTTCATATTCTTTAGATGCTTAGAAGACGCATTTGGTTGCCCAAATATATCTATTTCACCTTAGAAAAAACATCAACCTGAGGCCACCATATTCAATATTGTGGACCTTCTGGTAAATTACAACCAAAAGCTCCCCAATTACTGACGTGTCCTATTCGTAAATTGAAGGGATCACCCGTATACTTTTGAACAACCGTATTTACACCACGTTCACTCCATAAGACCGCATCAGAATTTTTCTTTCCGTTCAACGGGTCGATTGAAGATGATTTCTGACGATGTGTTCTTTAACGCAATCCTATATTCAACCCAGTTCCATTCGGTACGGTGGCGTTCACTTAACAACAGTACAGACGGAGAATCTGCAAAAATAAATTTTGCTCCCATCACCAAAAAAACAAAGAACCTGAACAAAGTATGCATATTTATTTTTCTACTTCATCCTTTACACAACGGAGTGAATAGGCCTCATTTTTCTTAGCAACAGTTCTAGGGTCCATATCGCTGGACAAAGAAACGAGAGGAAATTCTGCACAATGAGCATCAATGTTATCATATTCTGTTGAAAACCAAAAAGATGCATATCTTCCAATTAGCCGTATATCAAATCCCATTCCGTGATATTTTCCTTCATTTCGTAAGATCAACCTATTAGGATCACGCCCATAAAGTAAACTTTTATCATTGCTTAACGACAACGGTACTAAAAATTCTTCTGCTGTTGGGATATGCCAATGTTCTGGACAGATTCCACGAACGTTAGAACTTACAGGGCACTCATACCATTTTTCTTCATCAGCATAACAACCACAACCTTTGGTGTCATCACTAAATACCCCCGCACTATCCATTACAGCCGACCATATATAAAGTCGGCCATATTTTGTACAGCTGTCAGGTTCATTTTCATAGCACCAACTTGAAGAGTCAAGAGTAGATGTCGGCTGCAGATATGCGTAATTCAGATTTTCCGCCATCCATGTAGCCTTTCCATCAATCGTTATTGTCTTATAAACTTGCCCATCGCGTTCATCGGTCATCTCGCCAAAGACAACGTTCAATGAAGATGACGAAGAAGATTTCTCTTTCAATAAACTGCTTGATGACTGCGATTCCGTTGAAGAACTTGATTCGCTTTCTGAGTTAGAAGAAGATGTGCTTGTAGACGAAATTGCTACAGATGAAGAGGACTCATCCGCTGACGAAAGTTTCAGTTCACTCGAAGAAAACTTGTCGACATCAACTGTAGAACTTGAAGATTCCCCGGTGCTACTTTGCAAGGCGCTAGAATACGAGTCGTCTTGACTGGACACGGAATCGCCACCACAGCTTGCAAAGAATAAGCAAGTTGCTATCGTCAAAACAAAACGCCTACAAAACTGCAAGAGGTTTATATTTTTCATTTCTTTATTGCCTTAGAAATACTCATCAACCTAATACCACCATATTCGTACGGTTCCACTTTTTCATAAATCACGTCAACACGTTCCTTGTTATTAGAAGCAGCCAAAGCCAAGGATCCCGCAAGCGCCAAAGACAGGGGATCTGCATTATATTTGTCATCTATCAAAAAAATTTTTAGCCATAGACTATTACTTGAGGAACCTGGATACGCAATCGTCTTTAAGTCGCTAGTCTTCAAAGTTTCACAGGACGGATCTCTGCCAAGAGAAAAAAACATCACATTTGGACCATTACTCACATCGAATCCCAAATTACAGACATAGCCGCTCTGTTCACAGGATCCCTCTTTCATGCCATCCTCATTTTTACCAAAACATCTTTCACCTTCTGCAAAAATCGCAGAAATTCAAAGCGCTACATAAATCAAGATTTTCTTTTTCATATTTCACCTTCCTTTTGATGTAAATATACATTACAAATTAAGAAACATACCAACATTGTGCAAAGTATGCATTTTTATTCTTCTATTTCATCCTTTACACAACGGAGTGAGTAGGCCATATATTTCCAATCTTTATTCGTAATCTTCATCCATTCTATATCGGTTCGATATGGGAAATCATCGGAAATGGCTGTTTCATAATAATTTTCTGAAGCGAACCATAAGTAGGCTTTTTCCCCTCCCCTTCCATATATTTTTTCCATAGAATTATAATAACCTGCTAACAAAATATCAAATCCGGTCCCTCTCCCATAGAGTAACTGATTCGCGTAAGTCTCTCTATTGTAGTAAGTAAGTCCTAAAGGCCACTCAAATTCTTCCCATCTCGGAACATGCCAATGTTCTGGACAGACTCCTCGAACATTAAAACGAAAAGGGCACTCATACCATTTTTCTTCATCAGCATAATAACCACAACCTTTGGTGTCATCGCTAAATACCCCCGCACTATCCATTACAGCCGACCATATATAAAGTCGGCCATATTTTGTACAGCTGTCAGGTTCATTTTCATAGCACCAACTTGAAGAGTCAAGAGTAGATGTCGGCTGCAGGTATGCGTAGTTCAGATTTTCCGCCATCCATGTAGCCTTTCCATCAATCGTTATAGTCCTATAAACTTGTCCGTCACGTTCATCGACCATCTCACCAAAGACTACGTTCAACGAAGATGACGACTCCGGCAATACGCTGCTCGACGAGGAATGTTCTCCCGAAGACGAACTGGAACTGTTTTCACTTGAACTACTCTCGCTTGAGCTAATTTCACTGCTAGAAGAACCTTCTTCCATAGACGAGGAAGATTCCTCTGCAGAAGAAACACTCAAGACACTTGAAGAGGACTCATCGTTTTCTACAGAGGAACTTGAAGATTCCCCGGCGCTACTCTGCAAGCCGCTAGAATTCGGTTCATCGTGGCTAGAGACGGAATCTCCACCACAGCCTGCAAGCAAAGCAGCAAGCATCCATTGCCAACATACAGCCCGGCAGAACAATGATTTAAAAAGATTCACCATATCCATTTTACCTTATTCTTCTACTTCTTTATCTTTTACACAACGGATGGAAAAAGCCATATCTTTACTCCACGCCCCCCTGGGGTCACCATTTCCCATTGCGGCCAAATCTGGGAACTCAGCATAAATGGCTGCACTATAACTATATTCTGTAGCGAGCCACAAATAGGCACCATATCCCTCTTCCTCAAAAAAATCTTCCTTCGAATCATAAAAACCCGCATACAAAATATCAAACCCATACCCATAACCGTGGATTAACTGGTTCGTGTAATATGTCCCGTCATAATAAGGAAATTGTAAAGGCAATTCAATTTCTCCCCTTGTTGCGACATGCCAATGTTCCGGGCAGACACCTCGCGCATAATTATGATGACACTCATACCAATTTTCTTTTTCAGCGTAATAGCCGCACCCCTTGGTATCAGGGCTAAACAAGCCGGCGCTATCCATCGCGGCTGACCAAAGATAAAGCCGTCCATACTTTGCACAGCTGTCCGGTTCATTTTCATAGCACCAACTTGAAGAGTCAAGAGTAGATGTCGGCTGCAGATATGCGTAGTTCAGATTTTCCGCCATCCATGTAGCCTTTCCATCAATCGTTATAGTCCTATAAACTTGTCCGTCACGTTCATCGACCATCTCACCAAAGACTACGTTCAACGAAGATGACGACTCCGGCAATACGCTGCTCGACGAGGAATGTTCTCCCGAAGACGAACTGGAACTGTTTTCACTTGAACTACTCTCGCTTGAGCTAATTTCACTGCTAGAAGAACCTTCTTCCATAGACGAGGAAGATTCCTCTGCAGAAGAAACACTCAAGACACTTGAAGAGGACTCATCGTTTTCTACAGAGGAACTTGAAGATTCCCCGGCGCTACTCTGCAAGCCGCTAGAATTCGGTTCATCGTGGCTTGAGACAGAATCGCCACCACAGCCAGCAAGCAAAGCCGCAAGCATCCATTGCCAACAGACAATCCGCCCGAACAAAGACCTAAAATGATTCATCATATATCCCCTTATTCTTCTACTTCATCTTTTACGCAACGGAGGGGGAACGCCCAATTTTTTTCATAGGCTGTTCTCGGATCATACGCACCTTCTGGGATTAATTGCGGCAAAGAAATAGATTTCGCCATAGAACCATTTTTTTCATCAGAAAACCACAATGATGCCCCCGAGTAATTGTATTCAAACCAATCATCTCCTGCATAATATATACCAGCAGGCAAGAGATTAAAGCCCATTTCGTCTCTATCTTCTTCTGACCACTGCTGATATGGATTAGACCATTCAACAGAAAGTAAATCATTGGGAGCGGTTATCGTATTTCCAAAATATTCATATTTATCAGGACCAATACCATAAGAATATGGACCACAAGGAACATATCTTTTTGCTAGCAGCAACGGCACACTAAATTCACTAGAAGAAGGAACATGCCAATGTTCAGGGCAAACGCCTCGTACATTACTTGCAGGGCATTCATACCAATTTTCTCTTTCAGCGTAATAGCCGCACCCCTTGGCATCAGGGCTAAACAAGCCGGCGCTATCCATCGCGGCCGACCAAAGATAAAGCCGTCCATACTTTGCACAGCTGTCCGGTTCATTTTCATAACACCAGCTTGAAGAATCTAAGGTTGAGGTCGGTTGCAGGTATGCGTAGTTCAAGTTCTCCGCCATCCACGTGGCCTTGCCATCAATCGTCATTGTCTTATAAACATGCCCATCACGTTCATCAATCATTTCTCCCAAAGAAATCTGCAAACTAGATGAGGACAATTCCAAGCACGCTTTACATTCTGTTTCTCCCCAATACATTAAACAATCCGACAAATCACGCGACATCGATGAAGAACTTGAACTACTCTCACTTGAACTAATTTCATCGCTAGAAGACGAGACTTCTTCCATAGATGAGGATGATTCCTCTGCAGAAGAAACACTCAAGACACTTGAAGAGGACTCATCGTTTTCTACAGAGGAACTTGAAGATTCCCCGGTGCTACTTTGCAAGGCGCTAGAATACGAGTCGTCTTGACTGGACACGGAATCGCCACCACAGCTTGCAAAGAATAAGCAAGTTGCTATCGTCAAAACAAAACGCCTACAAAACTGCAAGAGGTTTATATTTTTCATTTCTTTATTGCCTTAGAAATACTCATCAACCTAATACCACCATATTCGTACGGTTCCACTTTTTCATAAATCACGTCAACACGTTCCTTGTTATTAGAAGCAGCCAAAGCCAAGGATCCCGCAAGCGCCAAAGACAGGGGATCTGCATTATATTTGTCATCTATCAAAAAAATTTTTAGCCATAGACTATTACTTGAGGAACCTGGATACGCAATCGTCTTTAAGTCGCTAGTCTTCAAAGTTTCACAGGACGGATCTCTGCCAAGAGAAAAAAACATCACATTTGGACCATTACTCACATCGAATCCCAAATTACAGACATAGCCGCTCTGTTCACAGGATCCCTCTTTCATGCCATCCTCATTTTTACCAAAACATCTTTCACCTTCTGCAAAAATCGCAGAAATTCAAAGCGCTACATAAATCAAGATTTTCTTTTTCATATTTCACCTTCCTTTTGATGTAAATATACATTCCAAATAAAAAAATTATCAATGTTAAGCAAATTTATTCTTCTACTTCATCCTTTACACAGCGGAGTGAATAGGCCTCATTTTTCCTATATTTCCCTCTAGGCTCCACCCATCCCATATCGATTAAATACGGAAAGCCCGCGGAAACGGCCGTTTTATAAGATCCTTCTGTAGCAAACCATAAATTAGCATCATTCCCTCCCGCCCAAAAAAAATCATCCATAGAATCATAATAACCCGCATACAAAATATCAAACCCATACCCCCTCCCATAAACTAACTGATTCGGATAATACGTCCAATCATAATAAGGAAATGTTAAGGGCAAGTCAAATTCTCTTGCTGTTGGAACATGCCAATGTTCTGGACAGATTCCACGAACATTAGAACTTATAGGGCACTCATACCATTTTTCTTCATCAGCATAATAACCACAACCTTTGGTGTCATCGCTAAATACCCCCGCACTATCCATTACAGCCGACCATATATAAAGTCGGCCATATTTTGTACAGCTGTCAGGTTCATTTTCATAGCACCAACTTGAAGAGTCAAGAGTAGATGTCGGCTGCAGGTATGCGTAGTTCAGATTTTCCGCCATCCATGTAGCCTTTCCATCAATCGTTATTGTCTTATAAACTTGCCCATCGCGTTCATCGGTCATCTCGCCAAAGACAACGTTCAATGAAGATGACGAAGAAGATTTCTCTTTCAATAAACTGCTTGATGACTGCGATTCCGTTGAAGAACTTGATTCGCTTTCTGAGTTAGAAGAAGATGTGCTTGTAGACGAAATTGCTACAGATGAAGAGGACTCATCCGCTGACGAAAGTTTCAGTTCACTCGAAGAAAACTTGTCGACATCAACTGTAGAACTTGAAGATTCCCCGGTGCTACTTTGCAAGGCGCTAGAATACGAGTCGTCTTGACTGGACACGGAATCGCCACCACAGCTTGCAAAGAATAAGGCTAGTAGCAAAATTATTATGAACGGAAAATTCCAAGCCACTTTACCCCCTCGCACTTCGCTCCACTGCATGCACCGTCCATCTCCCACATACCTTAAAGAAGTCTTCGGGAGCTGCAAGCCTTTAGAATTTCACATTCATCATCAGGCCGCTGCCGTCTTCGTAGAATTCCGGCACGAACTCCATGCGCTCGGTAAAGGCCTTCGAAGATGTGGATCGGTAAACGCGTATCGTGTTCAGCATCGAGACCACACGGTTCAAGAGAAGGGCTCCCACGGACACCTGAAAAACGATACGGCTCAGGCGATAATGGCGCATACGGCTCTTGAACTCGTCAATGTGTTCCGTCGTTTCGGGATTGTCGCTGGATCCCCAGTCCCACTGGATATCTGCGTCCAGGTCCTCGTCAATTTCCTTGCCCGCACGGAGCATCGCCTGGTTATAGTCCTCGTCCATGTCGGGCGAAGAGTTCTGCCCCGCGACACCACTACGGCTACGGTAGTCGCCAACCGTATTGAGCATGTCGACATCGCGGCTTTTCGAAGAAAGCCCCGCATGACGTACCGCATAGTTATGAGCAGATGTGATGTAGCGTTCGCCAATGGCATACGAGCCTATCGCGGTAAACCAGAGAGCGATGTCTGTCCATACGAAAGGACGCACGTACTGCCGTTCGCCCAGGTAGAGTTCACCCATGCCAGGCAATACCGCAGAGGCACCCATCGCCAATAACCAGTTCTTACCCGAATTCTTGCTCACGTTTTCATCGACCGAAACCACCATCTGTGAAAAGGCGGTAGCGGCGGCAAACAATAAAACAAGAAGTACGCGCATCAGAATCCCCAGCTCGCCTGAACGTTCACCCCAAAGCCGTCGACAAACGTCACCCCGCTATCAAAATGCAGATGGTCGTACCAGGAAAGGTCTTCCTCGTAGAGCGTCTTGTTATGGGCGTTCGCCGTGAAAAGGGCGTCTACGGCCGATACGATATGGTTCAGAATCAGGCCGCCAAAGAACCACGCCTGCATATCGGCGTAATCGTTCGCCTTGCTTCGCAGGCTGCGGTATTCCTTCTGGTTTTCAGACTCACCCAACACGACCGTCGCCGAATCGGAAAAGGCGAGGTTCAGGGCCGTTGCCCCCGGCCTATCGTCGCCAACGTCATCCCAACCCAGGACGTATGCATCGTCGGCAATCAGCTGGTAAACGTCGGCAGGGGAATCGAAATCGATCTTGTCCATTTCCTTGCCCAGGTTCTGGGGTTTGTTCACAAAGTCGTTCTTGTAGTCCACGTCGCCATAGAAGAGTCTGGACTTGTCATAGCAACCGTGCATACTCGCATCCCTGAAAATGCCTTCGCAGAACGTTTCACGGGAGCCAAAGTAGCGGCGACGGAATTCAGACTCATAGTTCAGGGCGTCGGCATAGTACAGTTCGCGCATCTCGTTTTCATAGCGACCGATAGAGAAATGGTTCTTGGCGTACTTCTTGTACTTGTCCACCTGCTGGTTGTACTTGTGGACCGAGAAATAATACCAGCTCCCCCACAGGGCGGCTTCAAGAGCGAGATAAACGGCGCCACGGGTATAGGTGAAAGTAGAGCCACCCACATACAGCTGTCCAGAACCCGGAATCACAAGCGACAGGAACATCGCCTTGCGCGGGCTCTTATAGCGGCCCTTCATTTCGTCGATTCCGTTCACCTTGGAAACCTTCACCGGTCCCAGCAGTTCACGACGGCTCATGCTGCTCGACGACGGGGCAGCCACAGAAGACGAGGAACTTACCATGGCGAGGGAATCGCGGATACGGTTTTCTTCGTTGTGGCGTTTCATTTCGGCGGCGTAGAATTCTTCGGGAGTCATCGAGCTCGAGGAATTTTCAGTCGAATCCACCAGGGCAGAATCTGCGGCAACCGCGGAAGAATCCTCAGCTGCGGCGGGCGCGAGAGTTTCAGAGCTGCTCGACAACGGACCTTCGGCAGGCTCAGGGGCCTTAATACTGCTAGAGCTCGCAACCGAGGAACTCGACACAGGCGCAGGGGCCTTGACGCTACTGGAACTCGGGACTGCAGCCGATGAACTAGATGCGGGCCCTTCGGCAGGCTCAGGGACCTTGACGCTGCTAGAGCTTGCAGGGGCCTTGACGCTGCTGGAACTCGGGGCCGCAGCAGACGAAACCGGAGCGGGCTTTTCGGCAGGTTCAGAGGCTTTGACACTACTAGAAGATGCGACCGCGGCCGAAGACTGTTCGTGAGCCTCGGCCTCCGCCTCGAATTCTGCAAAAAGGTCACGCGGCTGAGCAAAGGACTGCACCGCCAAAAGACTTGCCACACAGGCTATAAAAGAAAACTTGCGCATACAAAGCTAAAATAGCAAATTAGGCACAAGGAATCAGGGGGCAATCGCCCAAAGAGGCGGGCAAAATTTACCGGTATTTTAATTCGGGATGCACGCTGTAATAGGAATTCTTGTCGTCGTACATCTGCAGGTCCGCAAGACGCATTGCACGGCGGACATCCGGTTCACCGTAGCAGACTCCTATCGAAAAGCGGACGTCTTCGGTCATATTCGATTTCCAGCGGATCTTTTCGACACGCTTTTGCAGCTCGTCTTCGGTAATGTTGGAGATCAGCAGCACAAATTCGTCACCGCCCGCGCGGTACACCTCTTCTTCCAGGAATATGCCTTGCAGAATAGCAGCCGCCGAGCGCAACATCTTGTCGCCTGCGGTATGTCCCTGCCTGTCGTTCATGCGCTTCAAGCCGTTCAAATCGGCAAACAGGACCGCCTTCGGAACAGGTTCTGCACCCGCAACAATCCTGTCGACGCGGTTATTCATCACGTTTCTATTCTTGATTCCCGTCAGCGAATCAATCGAGCTCATGATAGATAGTTTGTCCAAAAGCTTGTAACTTGCGATTTCAGACGCAATAAAGAAAGTCGTCAGTTCAAGAGTCTCCTTAATCTTTAGCACATCGTCCACATTGAAATTGAGCGTCCACATGTAGCCGAGCGTTTCGTTCCCATGCCGAAGCGGGAACAGTACGATGCTTTTTACGTTAGCAAGGTCCAGTATGGAACCAAAAATCGGATTCTGCAAGCGAAGCTTTTTCATATCGCGTTCATCTTTCACGATAATGCAGGTACTGCCCGCCAAGGTTTTCGGCCAGGTTTCAGCAATGGCATAAAAGCCCTCGATATACCTCGACATTGGAAGCAACGCGGCCCCTTCGCGAAGCGACTCGCCAAAAATGGAACACTCCCTTTTCTCAGAGTCCGTCAGCAAGATACAGCAGTGGTCCGACCCGCAAATGACGCGAATATCCTCGACCACATCCTGGAACGCCTTCTTGATATCTTCGGCACCGCGCAGCTTGATACAGGCTTTCAGTACCGCGGACGCCGTTTCCCCCGAAAGGTCTGCCATTGCCGTCGTGTTCGCCTTGGGAGTGACGTCGTAGCAGTAAATACAGTAACCGAAATTTGGACGATCCGACTCCAGAGGAATCAGGAACATGTTGAGCCAGAGCCCCATCATGTACAGGTCGACATACGCATGAATCGGCTGACCGGAGTGAACGCAACGGTAGCAATGGTCCTCAAAATTCTGGTTCTTGGGAAAGCACGTCTCGTACGGAGAGCCCGGCACAAACGGATGGTGCAGAAGCGCCTCCATGTCGGCACAGTGCGCTTGGTTTCCCGCAACAACGCGGATATTCCCGTAAGACCCGTCCGGGAAGAATTCAACGGATATAACGCAGGCCTTCGCCCTATAGTGAGCAAGCAGTGTATCGAAATCCATTAGACCAACTCTCCTTCAGCATTGGCTATTTCAATATCATAATCTAAAAAAAGAACCGCCCCCGAAGGAGCGGCCTTTTAAGATTTCTAGTGATTTAGAAAAAGCTTATGCTTTCTCTGCAACCACCCAAACCTTGACCTGAGCTTCAACGTCGCTGAAGACCTTGATCGTCACGGTGTAAACACCGAGCTGCTTGATCGGTTCTTCGAGAGCAACCTGAGCACGGGTAACCTTAACGCCCTGCTTGGTGATGGCATCGGCAATGTCAGAAGCGGTCACAGAACCGTACAGACGTTCGCCTTCCACAACGCGGCGTTCGAGGTTGACAGAAACCTGAGAAAGCTTGGCAGCCACGTCACCAGCGGCAGCGAGTTCCTTCTGGAACTGAGCTTCGACAGCAGCGCGGTTGTTTTCGATTTCAAGCTTGGCTTCCTTAGTTGCGCGAACAGCGAGCTTACGCGGGAAGAGGTAGTTACGGGCATAGCCGTCCTTAACCTTCACGACGTCAAGCATCTTGCCCAAGTGGGGAACGTTGGCCTTAAGAATAATTTCCATAGTCTAGTTCCTCCTTAGCGCAGACTGTCCGAAACGAACGGGAGAATAGCCATCTGACGGGCACGCTTGATAGCTTCGTTCAGCATACGCTGATACTTAGCGGAGGTGCCAGAAATGCGGCGCGGGATGATCTTGCCACGTTCAGAGATAAAGCGACGAAGAGTCTTTTCGTCCTTGTAGTCAATGAACTTGATGTTGTTCTCGGTGAACCAGCAAGTCTTCTTGCGGCGAATACGAGTAGCCTGCTTCTTATCTTCAAAAGCCATTATTCAGCCTCCCCTTCTTCTGCGTCAACCGGAATGATTTCTTCGGTAGACTGGGTCTGAGTTTGGTCGTAAACAATTTCGCTCATCGGATAATCAGCGAGAGTCATCCAGCGGAGAACGTTTTCGTTCAGCTTGAGAGCGGCTTCCACAGAGGCAACCGTAGCGGCGAGAGCCTTGTAGTAGAAGATCACGTAAAAGCCATGCTGGCGCTTCTTGATGGAGTAGGCGAGCTTGCGCTTGCCCCAGTCGTCACGGCGGAGGATTTCGCCGTTGCCTTTGGTGATGTTGGCTGCGATAGTCTCGATTTCGGCCTTGATAGCGTCGTCAGAGATCATAGCGTCGATGATCACCATCGTTTCGTATTGTCTCATATAATGAGTCCCTTTGGTCTTTCGCCCAGGTTACCACCATTGGCCCCGGGAGGGTTCCGATAAAAATCGGTGCGTCAAATATAGAAAATCGGGATTTCGGTGTCAAACCTAAGGGTCCGGTTTGGGCTACGCACCGAGCTGCAGTCCCAGGAAAAAGGTGTTGGACCAGCCCTTTACGTCGCGGTTGAAGTTCCGCTGCCCCCCTATTTCAAAGGAAATCCAGTTGGAAAGGAGCGTCCTTTTCGCCCAGGGCCATATTTCCCTGAGGTTAAAGGCGACCCCCGGAACAATATTCAAGATGACATCGTCCGAAAAGTTGTATTCCACCTGGACAAGCCCCGTCAGAGCGAAGTATCTAGACAAATTATACCCCATACCGATAGCGCTCCCTACAGTGAAGCCATCCATGGTGAACGCCTTTTGGCAATGTTCGTCTTCAACCTCGACATCGACAGTATCGACATCCAGCGAGTCGGCCAAGCCCCTCTGCCACCAGAGCAACTGTTTTTGCGCCGCTTCTTGTTTCCGGTCTAGCACCTGCTTGCGAAACGCCGAAAAATCGGTGGTTTCAAAGCCCAGGAACGGACTCATAAAGATGTCAAAATTGTCCAGGGGTATGTGAAAGCGCACATTCATAATGTAGCGCTGGTAAATCAGCATGACATCGCGATCCAGGTTCCCGCCGAAAAAACGGGCTTCGAGTCCACCACTCAACCTAGGCGAGTAAAAGTATTCTAGCTGGGCCTGCCACGACCCCATGCAATCGCAGTCCTCGATAGGACTAAAAATACCGCCGCCCAAGCCGACCGAAAGGCCCACGCCCGTATAAGCGGACATTCCGGGCAAGGCAACCGATCTGACCGATGACGCCTGTTCCAGGGAGTCCGCCTCAGCAAGAAGCGTTGCAGGCGAAAACAGCAGGAACAAAAAAATGAGAACGACTAAAGGCACGCCAACAAACTAGAAATTATGTTTCATTTCTTTTTATGCCACGAGTTGAAATATTACATTTTTACCCGATGGTTTCGTTTTTTGAATACGCAGCAAGAATGATATGTGTTTCCCTCTGCCTGGGAATCGCGTGCTGCACCTTCCCGGTCCGAACCGGTTACGACCGAAACATCGGCGACTACAAGCCCATTCCGGCAAGCGAAACGGCAAGTAAGCCCGTAGCCGCAAAGTCCACCCCTGTGGAGCAAGAAAAAGCGACCAAGAACGCCCCGGAAAACAGCGTACAAGACACCACGAAACACGCGAAGAACTCCGTCACCAAGGCACGCGAGATTATCAACAAGAAAGAAGCGGCCAAGGCGGCACAAAAGGCCGCCCCGCGGGGAAGCCTCGAAAACTACGCTCGCGGATGGATGGGTGCCAAATATGTCTACGGTGCCGCCACCAAGACCAAGACGGACTGTTCCGGTTTCGTCATGCAGGTCTACAAGGGCTACTACGGGATTTCACTCGACCATAACGCCTCCAAGATGTACAAGGACGACCGCGGAAAGTCCGTAAGCCGCGGAAGCCTCAAGGAAGGAGACCTCGTGTTCTTCGGGAGCCTCTGGAAAATCGACCATGTGGGAATCTACCTGAGCGGCGATCGCTTTATTCACGCAAGCACAAGCAAGGGCGTCATGATTTCACCCATGCAAGACAAGTACTGGGGACACAAGTACCAGGGTGGCAGAAGGTTTAAATAGTTATATTTCTACTCATGAAAAAGATTGCATTCCAGGGCCGAAAGGGTGCCTACAGCGACTGTGCCGCACATTACCTATTCGGGGACGACATCAAGACACTCCCGATGGACACCTTCGAGGAAATCTACCAGGCAATAGAAACCGGCGAAGCCGATGGCGGAGCCATTCCTATCGAAAACTCGACGGCAGGTTCTATCGATGCCAACTACGACCTGCTTTACAAGTGGCGCCACCGCATCGTGGGCGAAGTCATGCTACGCATCGAGCATACCCTTTGCGTGATGCCGGGCGTCAAGATTTCCGACCTTAAGCGCGTCTACAGCCACCCACAGGCACTCGCCCAATGCTCCAAGTTTTTCGCCGAAAATCCGCAGATTAAGGCGATTCCCGCTTTTGACACGGCCGGTTCCGCCGAAGAACTCGCCGCAAGAAAGGCAATGGACGAAGGCGCTATCGCAAGTGCCTACGCCGCCAAAATCTACAATCTGGACATTCTGAAGGCGGGCCTTGAAAACCTGAAGGGCACGAACTTCACTCGCTTTTACGGCATCCAGAAATCGCCAGCCACCTTCGACGAAACCGAAGGCGCCAAGACGACCATGCTTTTCGAACTTGCCGACGACCATGCGGTGGGCGCTCTCTATAACGCGCTCGGTTGCTTTGCCAAACGCGGAATCAACCTGACCCGCTGCGAAAGCAGGCCGCACCCCGACAAGCCGTGGGAATACATTTTCCACGTATCCTTCGAGGCGAACGTGAACGAAGAACGCGCCCAGGCGGCACTTTCAGAACTCAAGAACTACACAAGCCAGATGTACATCCTGGGAACATTTAAGAAAGGCGTCGTCGAAACGCTGAAATACTAAGAGGTTTTTATGGCATACGAACGTACCGACCGAAAGTTTAATGAATACCGCAATCTCAAGATGACCACCGGCTTTATTTCTAGCGCCGACGGTTCTGTCCTTATCGAAATGGGACGCACCCGAGTCATCTGCAACGCCACCCTTTTGCCGAAAGTTCCGGACTGGCTCGCCGGAAAGGGCACCGGCTGGATTACCGCTGAATATAGCTTACTCCCGCAGAGTACGGGCAAGCGCGTGGAACGTGAGCGCAAGGGCGCGAGCGGCCGCACTCAAGAAATCCAGCGTCTGGTAGGCCGCTCGCTGCGGGGTGCCGCCGACCTTGCTGCCCTCGGTGAAAACGCCATCGTGGTCGACTGCGACGTGATCGAAGCCGACGGCGGTACACGCACCGCAAGCATTATCGGCGGCTTCGTGGCCCTTGCGATCGCCCTCAAGAAAATCAAGGAGCGCCTCGGAATCACGCAGCAGATCTTGCAGCATGGCATTACCGCGATTTCCGTCGGTGTCGTGAGCGGAAAGCCCCTCTGCGACCTCTGCTATGTAGAAGACTCCGCCGCAGATGTCGACATGAACGTGGTGATGCAGGACGCAAAGAACTTTATCGAGGTGCAGGGCACCGGCGAACACGCAAGCTTTGACCGCAACATGTTGAACACGCTGCTTGACCTCGGCGAAAACGCCTGCAAGGACATCTACAAAAAGCAGATGGAGCTCATCGGCGGCGAATTACCGTAAAAAAGCGTGCTGCCATCAAGGCCGCTCTTACGATCGGTTCGCCCGGATATCCCCGGGCGTTTTTATTTGCAATAATTATATATTTGATTATGTAAAAGGGATTTAACATGGCATTATTGCAGAGTAAAACCATCTTGATAGCAGACGACGACCAGATGTCCAGAAAACTGGCCGAATTCGTGCTGAAAAAGGACGGCTACAACGTCCTCTCCGTCGAGTCCGGCGAAGCATGCATTGATTACCTGAAAAACAGGAGCGGCGTAGACCTCGTCCTGCTAGATATCGAAATGCCGCAGTTGAACGGCATCGAAACGCTCGAAATGATCCGCGCCGACAAATCTATCGCCCATACCAAGGTATTTTTTCTGACCGCAAACGAATTCAGCAAGTACGAAGAACCGTCCAAGCGGCTGGGCGTCCTGGATTTTATTTCAAAACCGATGTTCGGCCCCGAAATTCAGGAACGCATCAAGGCCGTTTTCGCAAATGACACAGCGGCAAAGGACACCGTGCTAGTCATCGACGACGACAGGATGAACCTGAAATTCGCCGAACACATGCTGAGTCCGACATACAACGTCGTGACCGCGCTATCGTATAAGGACGCCCTCGACTACCTTTCCAAGGAATTGCCCTCGCTCGTTCTTTTGGACTTGCACATGCCGGGCATGAACGGATTCGAGCTTTTGGCCGAAATCCGAAAAATCAGGAACTGCCACGACCTCCCCGTCATATTCTTGACTGCCGACAGCGACCGTGAAACCGAAATCCGCGTTTTCAGGGAAGGGGCGCTCGACTACATTCAAAAGCCGTTTGTCCCGGAAGTAGTCCTGGAAAGAATCAAGCGAATTCTTACGCTACGCAAGTTGCAGACCTCCCTGGAAAGCGAAGTGGAACGCCGCACCGCAGAACTCGAAGAAAGTCGACGCAAGCTTGAAATTCTTTCGCTACAGGTCGTGAAAACGCTCGCCTCGGCAATTGACGCCAAGGACCGCTACACCAACGGTCACTCCAGCCGAGTCGCCAAATACAGCAAGGAAATTTCGCTCCGCGCAGGAAAACCGATTGAATTCCAGGACGAGATCTATTTCGTAGCACTCCTGCATGACATCGGAAAAATCGGCATTCCCGACCACATCCTGAACAAGAATTCAAAACTCACCGATGATGAATACGAGACCATCAAGCAGCATCCAAGCATCGGGGTCGAAATTCTAAAGAACATTACGGAAATGCCCAACATCGAAATCGGGGCGCATTACCATCACGAAAGATTCGATGGCAAGGGCTACCCCGAAGGACTCGCCGGATACGAGATTCCCGAAGTGGCTCGCATTATCGCCGTAGCAGACGCCTACGACGCCATGACCAGCCGCCGCAGTTACCGTGCCGCATTGCCGCAGAACGTTGTCCGCGACGAAATCGTGAAAGGCAAGGGTTTGCAGTTCGACCCGGACTTTGCCGACATTATGCTCACCATGATCGACGAAGACCCGCGTTACGAAATGCGTGACGACGGGCAGGCCCTTTAGTTCAGCAAGCGAGTACCGACGATGAGTTCTAGAGATATCTTCAAAGCGAATGACCGTCGGGTCTTAAGAACGCTGACGCGGGTAATGCGTTGGCTATGGATTATGTTTCCGTTAATTTATTTCGGAAACATTGTTCACTTGTTCCAAATCGACTACGGAAAGCTGAATGTCTTTACGGCTATCGCGTTCGTCATTTTATGGATTCCGACCTTAATCGAACGGATGCATGCACCCCTTACATTGCGCCGGTACTTTTGCGTCCTCGGCATGGCAAGCATCATCGCGATGCTTGCCACCAACGAAAACATCGGCATCTACATGACCTATGCGCTTGCCATGGTGACAAGCCTGCTCTTTTTCAATCCTAGCTTCACGTTCAAGATTTCGATCGTCAGCTATCTTCTTATAGTCATTTCGCTCTACTTTAGGGCAAAAGGGGCAAACCACGGAGAATTCTCTTCGGATACCCTCTGGTGGATTTCACGAAGCGCCGGATTCCTCATCGAAGCGATCGTCATGACGCTTGTATGCACCGTCATCGCACGGCACGCCCACAGCCTGCTCGAAAACGAAGCTCTCGCGCGGCAAAAGGCGCAAGACGCCGAAGAAAAGGCTAAGCGATCCGATGAACTCCGCAAGGCATGGGCCGAAGCCGAAGAAGCGAGAAAGAACGCGGAATCGGCCAACAAGGCAAAGAGCATTTTCCTGGCCAACATGAGCCACGAAATTCGCACCCCCATCAACGGCATTCTCGGAATGAACACCATTCTCCTAAAGGAATGCAAAGACGAAACCCTGCGCGAATACGCCCAGAACATCCAGAATGCAGGGCACTCGCTCCTTTCTCTTGTAAACGACATCCTGGACATCACCAAAATCGAATCGGGCAAGATGGAACTGCTTTCCGCAGAGTACGACCTGTTCACCATCCTCAACGACTGCTACAGTATCGCCGAACCCCGAGCCAAAAGCAAGAACCTCGAATTCAATATCAACGTCCAACCGGAAATTCCCTCCCGACTAGAAGGCGACGAAGTGCGGTTCCGTCAAATCGTGAACAACCTGCTTTCCAACGCCATCAAGTATACCCCCATGGGAACGGTAGACTTGTCCATCAGCTTTAAAAACCTCGAAATAAGGGTCGGCGGTCCGCAAATCGAACTTGTCATCATTGTCGCAGATACGGGCATCGGCATCCGTTCCGGAGACCGCGACAAGCTCTTCCAAAATTTTGAACGAATCGACCTGGACCACAACAGAAATATCGAAGGAACCGGCCTTGGACTGAACCTGACCAAAAGAATTGTCGAAATGATGGGAGGAACTATCTCCGTGAAAAGCGTCTACGGTTCAGGCTCCATTTTCGAAGTGCACCTACCGCAACGTGTCAAGGGGGACGCTACCATAGGAAACTTTATGGAACGCCGCAAGGAATTCATTTCGTACAGTTCCGAAGTTACCAGGTTCAAGGCAAGAAATGCAAGATTGCTGGTCGTAGACGATGTCGAGATGAACCTGAAAGTGGTAAGCGGGCTCCTCAGGGAAACCGAAATACAAATCGACACCGCGACTAACGGCGAAGAAGCGCTCGAACTTGTCGAGAAGAACCACTACGACCTCATACTTCTGGACCACATGATGCCCGTCATGGACGGAGTCGAAACCCTCCACCACATGAATAGCATCAACGGATTCGACATCAAAAAGTCGCCCGTCATTATGCTTACCGCAAACGCCATCGTCGGCGCCAAGGATGCCTACATCCAAGCGGGATTCACCGATTACATTACAAAGCCCATCCGCGAAGAAGTGCTCCTGTCGACGGTCAAGAAGCACCTGCCACAAAACCTAATCACCTTAAACGACAGCACAGAATCAAGTTCTACAACCGATGGCCACAACGACGGAGCAAGTCCTGCCATCAGTCCCCTTGCAGAAATTTTGGACACCGATACAGGTCTGGGCTACTGCATGAACGACGAGGCTTTCTACCTCGAAATGCTCGCCGAATACGTCAAGAACGACCGCACAAAAGACCTTGAAAATTTCTTCGGAAAGAGTGATTTCGAAAACTACCGCATCGCTATCCATTCGCTCAAGAGTACCTCCCTTACAATCGGCGCCGTCAAACTTTCTGAAAAAGCCAAGGCTCTCGAAGCCGCCTGCAAGGAAGGCGACACCGCATTTTTTCAAAAAATGCACCCCGAATGTATTGCGGAGTACAAAACGATTTTAGACAAACTTTCAAAGCACCTCGCATCAGGAGACGCATAAAGTGAAACTCATCTACGTCATTCCAACTATTATTTTCGTCATTATTGTAGTAGGGTTACTCGCGACCAATGTCAAAAAGAAAAACACCGACATCACCCGCGAAAAGACCAAAGTTGCGATGATCATGAACGGTGCCACCGACGACCATAGCTGGGGCCAGTCTCATTACGAGGGCATGAAAAAGACCGCCAAAGAACTCAATCTGGACGTTGCGTTCCGCGAAAATATCGCCGCAAACCGTATATCGGAATCGGTGATGGAAGGGCTTATTGCCGCAGGCGTTAAGATTATCATTGCAAACTCCTTCCAGTTTGGGCCACACATCCAGGCGGTTGCAAGCAAGCATCCCGAAGTCAAGTTTTTCCACGCCTCCGGCATAGAAACCTCATCGAACGTCGCCACCTTCTTTGGCCGAATCTACCAGATGCGCTACCTTTCAGGTATCGTCGCCGGAATGCAAACAAAAACAGGAAACATCGGCTACGTGGCCGCCTTCGACATTCCCGAAGTCGTACGCGGAATAAACGCGTTCACCCTGGGCGTCAAGAAGGCGAATCCGAAAGCAAATGTGATTGTCCGTTGGACCAAATCCTGGGAAGACGACAAGATCTGCGCCAAGGAGACTCGTTCCCTTTTGGCAAACCGCTCCATCGACGTTCTCGCCATGCACACCGATAGCCGCGAACCCATGCGAATAGCGGATTCGCTTGGAATATGGATTATCGGCTATAACCTGGACAACGCGGAATTTTATCCGGAACATTTCTTGACAGCTCCCGTGTGGCGGTGGGAAAAATTCTACACACCGCATATTCGCGATGCACTCAAGAACAAGTTTGTCGGCAAGAGCTACCTAGGCGGAATCGAATCGGGCATTGTCGACCTGGCCCCGTTTACAAGTCATGTGAATCCAGAGGCCATTGCGCTAGTCGCAAGCGAACGTGAAAAAATGTTGAACGGTTCTTTCGATGTATTCTACGGACCCATCAAGGACAACAGCGGAACAATACGCATAAACGAAGGAGAAAGTATGTCCGACAGCGACATGTTCAACCAATTCAACTGGTTCGTAATGGGGGTAAAAACCGATGAAAAGTAAAATAACCATCGCCGCTCTGGTTGCAGTTGCCGCATTCTTTGCGTTGCTGTACCTATCATTTTCCAAGGTCGGAAACGATGAAATAAAGAAAAAGGCCGAAGTTCAGAAACTTCGCGTCGGTTTCGTCCTTTTAAGCGACACCGCGGACAACGGCTGGAACGAAACCCATTACAGAGGCATCAAGGCCGCCTGCGATACGCTCGGTGTGCAGATGACCCTGACAACCGAAATTCCCGAGGAAAGGCTCCCGCTTGAAAAGGCCGTGAACGACATGATTGCAGACAGCATGAAAATAATCGTTCTCACCAGCTACAGCTACCCTATCCTTATCAAAGACATCATCGAAAGCCATCCGGAAGTGATGTTCTATGGAATCAACTGGGAATTCGACGCGCCAAATTATAAAGCCTACTTCGCCCGAATTTACCAGGCCAGGTACCTTGCAGGAATTGTCGCCGGAGCAATGACCAAAACAAACCACATCGGTTATGTAGCGGCAATGAAAAACATCCAAGTTTACAGGGGATTGAACGCCTTTATTCTTGGCGTCCAGAGCGTCAATCCGAAAGCCCGCGTGTATGTGCGCTGGAGCAACTCCTGGAACGAAGGGCATATCGAAACCGAAAATGCAAACAAACTCATTGACAGTTCGAACGTCGACCTGATCGCATTCCATCAGGACAGGGCATACATTATCGAAACCGCCGAAAAGCACGGAATATACTGCATCGGAAACCATGTAGAAAACAACAAGTTCTCTTCCAAGATGCTTAGTTCCATCGCCATCAACTGGGCCATTATATACAAGGATTTCATTCAGGACTACATCCAAAAGAAAGACAATGAAAATATGGAATATTGGCTAGGTCTCGAAAAGGACGCCGTGGGACTCGCCTTCTATTCAAGCGAGGTTCCCGATTCGGTAAAAACCCTAGTCAAGGGCGCCATCGACAAGATAAAGGCCGGTTACAACATCTTTTCGGGTAAAATTTTCGACAGCAACGGCAACAAACGTTCCGAAGAAGGTGAATCTATCAGCGACGAAGTCTTGCGCAGCGATATGGAATGGCTGATAAAGGGTGCAATTGAACCATGATCAAGAAATTCGGGATACGCCCCCTCATTGGACTTTTATTCTTTGTATTGATTCTCCTTGTAGTTGGAGTCCTGCTTAGAGTCAAGTTTTCAAGCCTGTTCCAGAATTACGTCGAAAAACAGGTCGCCTACCAAGCAGAAGGCTATGCGGCAGCCGTCGGCGAACGACTGGTACTCGAACTAAAATCCCTATCCGGCATATCGGCGGGGCTTTCGGCAAATCAGCCTCACCTGGAAAGAATGCTTACAACTCTCCGCGATGCCTCTAACGAATATTACTACGGCGTTATGGCCTTGAACGGAGATATTCTCTACACCGACGGTCCGAAAGATATTCGTGCATCAGATTTCAAGGGAATTCCCGAGTCATTTCACGGGTCGAGATATATCAGCTATTCCAAGGGGAAAGGGCTGATGTTTTCGGTCCCCGTCTACAACGGAAAAAACGTCAAATACGTTCTGTACCGCATTTACAAAGACGATAAGGTCGTCAAGAATTTCGGTGTCGTTTGCTATAGCGGCAAAGGCTATGCGGTCATTACGGATTCCAAGGGCGACATTATAGTCAAGTCCGCAAATGATTCCCTGGGAAACGATTTGCTATGGGGCAAAGACGGATACGGAGCCATTCAAGAAAAACTGGCAAACGGGCTAAACATTTCTATCGCCACGGCAACCAACTGGGAAGTTGACGGAAACGACTACTATTACTTTGTCGCAGAACTCAAGCTGCCAGGCGTATCCCTTACAGGCGTTGTGCCCGCCGAAGTGGTCGCCAAAGAAAAGGAAAGCATTTCTTTCTTAATCCTCTGGGTATTTGGCCTTTTGATTTTCATGTTCATCATCGCGATGATTTACGTGGTCCTTTCCGAAAGGAAAGCTCGTGAAACCAAGGAACTCATTCGCGAAAAGGAAAACGCAGAAAGCGCGAACAAGGCGAAAAGCGTATTCCTCGCCAACATGAGTCACGAAATCCGCACCCCGATTAACGGAATCCTGGGAATGGATTCCATGCTCCTCAAGGAATGCAAAGACGAAACATTGCGCGATTACGCCCTGAACATTCAAAACGCAGGACAGACGCTTCTTTCGCTCATCAACGACATTCTGGACATTTCAAAAATCGAATCGGGCAAGATGGAAATCGTACCCGTAACCTACAGCGTTTTCTCGGTATTGAACGACTGCTACAACATGGTCGCCATCCGTGCCCAAGACAAGCACCTGGAACTGGTCATGAACATTTCACCGGATTTACCCTCGGCACTATTCGGTGACGAAGTTCGTATTAGGCAAGTCATCAACAACCTGCTTTCCAACGCCGTCAAATACACAAACGAAGGTTCCGTCACGCTCACTGTCAATCCCGAAAAAATTGACCCGACTAAGGATTGCGACGCCAAGCAAATTGGCCTTTGCATACAAGTGACCGATACAGGTATCGGCATTCGTGAGCGGGATATCGACAAGCTGTTCAACAACTTTGTGCGACTCGACGAAAAACGGAACCGAAACATTGAAGGAACCGGCCTCGGACTGAACCTGACCAAGCAACTGCTAGACATGATGGGTGGATGCATCAGCGTCAAGAGCGTCTACGGTCAAGGTTCAACATTTACGGTGCACCTGACGCAACAAATAAGCGACGAAAAGCCCCTCGGGGATTTCGGGACACGTTACAAGGAGCAGGTAAACGCCATCGACGCTACACACGACCGATTCGAAGCACCGAGCGCAAGGGTTCTCCTGGCCGACGACATGCTCATGAACCAGAAGGTCTTTACCGGGCTCCTTAAGGAAACCAAGATTCAAATCGACACCGTATTCAACGGAGCCGAAGCCCTAAGCCTTGCGCAGAAATATCATTACGACATCATCTTCCTGGATCACATGATGCCTGTCATGGACGGAATCGAGGCCTTCCGCAAAATGAAACAGCTGAAGGACGGTCCCAATGACGCAACACCGGTCGTTATGCTTACCGCAAACGCCGTGGCCGATGCAAGACTCCGTTACATGGATGTAGGATTCTCGGATTACATCAGCAAGCCTATCCGCGAAGAAGTTCTACTTGCAACCCTTCGGAAATTCCTACCGAAGGAAATGATCAACTCCATTGACGCAACACAGGAGTGCTACAGCGAAGTCAATGCTTCGAAGCCGTCTGCGGACCTATCGAGTCTGCTGGATACCGCAACGGGACTTTCCTACTGCATGAACGATGAAAGCTTCTACCATGAAATGCTTGACGAATACGTGAAAAGCGACAAGACGGAGGAACTGCTCAAGTATTTCGATTCGGAAGACTTCGAATACTACCGCATTACGGTACACGCCCTAAAAAGCAGCTCGCTCACCATCGGTGCCACAAAAATTTCAGAAGCCGCCAAGGCACTCGAAATGGCCTGCAAGGAAAACAAGCTGGACTTCGTGAAGCAAAATCATCAGGCGTTTATCGACATGTACACCACATTGATCGCAATGCTGAAAGCCAATCCGTAAACGAATCCAACGAGAAAGAAATCCACCCGCGAATAGCAAACAAAGTTCGTGATACAAAAAAGGCCGTAGCGTTGTGCTACGGTCTAAATTTTTCGGGTTCTGCGGGAAGATCCCCGACCAAGTCGGGGATGACATTCCTGTCAATTACGCGCGAACCGTCGTGAACGCGAAAGCTTCGCCGTCGGCGTCATTCGCTTCCAAGCCATCGGCAGCAGCAGCCCAGGCAATCTTCACAGCCTGAGTTTGGCACTTCGTGCCCAACCTCTTCGGCTCGGCAATGTCCACGCAAGCGTGGCCGCTGCTCTCGCCTTGCGAGGTTGTCACCTGCGATGTACTTATCTCACAGCTTCAACGAAGACCTTTTCGCCATCTGCATCAGATTCCTGCAAACCAGCAGTAGAATCCTTCCACACGATAGCGTCAGCCTGAGTCTCGCCCTTGATGTAAGATTCGTTTTCCTTCACAGCCTGCTTCAGCACTTCGCTTTCAGAATAAAGTTCAATGCTGATACGGTCAGAGATTGCAAAGTTCTGGTCCTTACGGCGGTTCTGGATGCGGTTCACGAGTTCGCGGGCCACGCAGGCACGGCGGAGTTCGTCCGTGATCTTCAGGTCCAGAGCCACGGTGAAGTGCTGGTTGGCTTCCACGGCCATGCCGTCGGCCACGATGCGGTTGAGCATCAGGCAGTCGGCACCGACTTCACCGAAGTCGAACTTGATGGCTTCACCACCCTGCAGGGCCTTGATTTCGTCAACCGTAAGGCTATTGAGCTTGGCGGAAATCACCTTCATGTTCTTCGCATAGTCCGGGCCCTTCGCCTTGATGGCGAGGAAATTCGGCTTGGCGGAGAGCTTCACGAGCTTGGTTTCGTCTTCGAGGAACTGCATTTCGCGAACGTTCAATTCTTCGAGGATCAAGTCCTTCATCGTTTCAGCAACGTTCTTTTCTTCGTTACCGTGAGCAACCACCGTCATGCTCGCAATCGGCATACGGTTCTTTACGTTGTTCGTAGCGCGAATCACGCGGCCCATTTCGACCATGCCACGCACCATGGCGATGCGTTCCACGAGCTTTTCGTCCATAAGGGACTTGTCGGCGCTCGGGAATTCGCAGAGGTGCACGCTCACCGGAGCGTTGGCATCGACTTCGCGAACGAGAATCTGGTAGATTTCTTCGGCGAGGAGCGGGAGGAACGGGGCGAGAATCTTGGAGAAGTCCACCAGCACCTTGTACATGGTAGCGTAGGCGGCGTTCTTGTCGCCATCGTTTTCGGACTTCCAGAAACGGCGACGGCTGCGGCGCACGTACCAGTTCGTGAGGTCATCCACCGCGGCAATCACGGCGGGCACCACGTTGTACAGGCGGTAAGCCTTCATTTCCACTTCGACCTTGGCGGCCAAATCCTGCAGCGTCGCAAGCATCCAGCGGTCCAGTTCGTTCTCAGACTTCACTTCCTGACCCGGCTTCCAGTTGAGCTGGCCCTTAGCAGCGTCAGCGTTGTGGTTAGACACAAAGAAGGCAACGGCGTTCCAAAGCGGGAGCATCACCTGCTTCACGATACCCTTCACGCCTTCTTCGCTGAAGCGCAAGTCTTCGGCCTTGAGGGCTGCGGAGTTGATCATGAACAAGCGAATAGCGTCGGCACCCGTGCGTTCAATAAGGTCGTTCGGGTCCGGGTAGTTGCGCTTGGACTTACTCATCTTGGAACCGTCTTCGGCCAAGATAATACCGTTCACAATAACGTTCTTGAATGCCGGCTTCTGGAACAGAGCGTTAGAAAGCACCGTCAGCGTGTAGAACCAACCACGAGTCTGGTCAAGGCCTTCGGCGATGAAGTCCGCCGGGAAGCTGCGTTCCACGAGTTCCTTGTTTTCGAACGGGTAATGGCGGCTAGCATACGGCATGGAGCCGGATTCAAACCAGCAGTCGAAAACTTCAGGCGTGCGACGATAAACCTTGCCGTTCTTTTCGATGGTGAGCTTGTCCACGAAGTGCTTGTGCAAGTCGTCGAGCTTCACGCCAGTAAGCTGCTGGAGTTCTTCGATAGAACCCACGGCAATCATGTCGCCGTCGTCAGAGAGCCACACCGGAATCGGCGTTCCCCAGAAGCGGTTACGGGAAAGGTTCCAGTCGCGAGCGCCTTCGAGCCACTTGCCGAAACGACCGTTCTTGATGTGGTCCGGGACCCAGTTCACAGTCTGGTTGTTTTCGACCATCC